>NZ_LZHO01000012.1:0-10213 GCF_001690895.1 Gilliamella sp. Nev5-1
TGCCATTTTTCTTGCTCCAGTTTTGTTTTATCAACGTCATATACTTTTTCGCTCACTTAAACCTTGCCGGCTGTAATTAACTTGCATTCTGAAATGTCATGCGCTTATGTATTAATCTAACTTTCTCAACGTCGGCAGCACAATAATCTGCAACCTGTTTTATTTTCCCTTCTCGCACCAAATCCCAGACTTTTGAGCCATCGATATCATCGGATTTTGGCTCTATACCAAGCGCCAAACAAACTTCATTTAATGACGCATAATTACGTTTACCTGCCCACTCCGTCATAGAATCAAATATGTACATATTGTTATATGATTTGTTATTTAGCGGTAAAAATGCCGGAGGTATAACATCTAAAACGATTGCGCGCTGATAAATAAATCGAAGATCGAAATTTTCGATATTATGCCCAATAAAATGCGGGGTTATATCTGAACTGGGTCTATAACGCTCAATTAAATCATTAAAAAATGATTGCAATATTTGTTTTTCAGATGATGCCCAGTCATCAAAATAAATTACTCGCACATTCTCATCATTGATTGCATAACCAATACAAACAATTTGACCAAAACCGCCGTTTAAAGCGGTTTTTCGGTAAACAATATCTTTGTGCTCTTCAATCCACGCATCAATCGCCTCTTGTTTCTTGTAATTACTAGGTGGAGTTAAATTATTCTGAATATGAGCTTTTAACTGCTTAGATTGTGTCGGAATGGTTTCTATATCAAAATAGATGTTAAATTTCCTCATTGCTATTTACTCTCTAGCTTATATTTATATTTATCACTCAATGACTTAAGCCGATCATCGGCACCTATTACAACGCAGCGATTGTAATATTTTGTATAAATCGTTTTTAATTCATCCATAGATTTGCAATTAATAGCCTCGCATTCGAATAGTGATAAAATATACTCAATCGGTAACGCCCAGTCGGGCAGCGTTGGAGTCTCCCACCAAATATACTTACTATCTTTTGTTCGAGTTCTATTCCAACCTTCAACCTTTTCTAGCGAAGCTTTAGCAAAACCTTCTTCTAAATCATAAAGATATCTACCTATTCCCCACTGAACGCCCGCGCGCTTCATCGCTCCAGATATGCCACCTTTAACAGCTTCTATCTGAGTGTTTTCTGCACCATCTTTTTTCGTTATCCACTCACCATTAATTTTGATTTTAATACTACACATAACCCCACCGTCTGGAGCAGGGTGATAATCGTTTTGCCAGTTTTCTTTTCCGCAAACTTCATCAAGTCGTTGCTGAATAGCTCTGTTTGTTACATACGCTAAAACCATACACCATGGCTTGTTATTAGAGATACCGCACTGTTGTACTCTCCACTCAATGTCTTTAGGGTGGAAAGGCGCGTCTAATTTAGCTAACTCCATGAATCACCTCATTTAAATGTGTGTTACTCTCTTGTTTTTGAACTTGTAAATTTGCTAATTCAGTTAAATCAACACGATATGCTTCTGCTATATCAATGATCATTCTTGATTGAATTGACAGCGAACTATAAACCTCTTCCCATGTCATAATTATTACTCCGTAGCAATATGTAACATCCAGCGAAATAGCATAAATAATCCGCCGAACGATAAAATTAGGGTACAAAAAAAGGCGTATATTTTTTCGCCTTTATTTAGTGTGTAATTAATGTTAAATCGGTCTGTTTCATGTACATTACAGCCGACGCGATCAATCGGTATTTTGTTCATTTAGACATCCTCTGGTCGTTCTGTGAGCGAGAGACGCCAATTAATTCCATCAATATTGAAAAATAAGACGCTTCTACAATACTCATTGCTAGAAACATTCCAGCAACCACCATATTTATCGGCATATGGTTCATTAATGTAAAAATACACTTCGCCATCTTTGTCCATTGCCGCGTATTTCCATTTTTTACTAATTTTTCGCCACATATTGCGCGTAATTGGTAAAGGTGTTGATTGAGGTGCAATGCGGTATTCTGTATTCAATGATACGGAATCAGGGACTGCTCGGCACCAATCAGCGCCGCGCTTATATTCAACTGGCACGCCCTGCATTTTTGCTAATAAAACCTGAACAAGGTGTTCTTCATGTTTGTTTTGTGGTGTTAATTTTTCCATTATTCATTCCTCAATTCTTCGAAAAACCAATTTGTTATGTCCTCACAATTTTTATTACTGAGAAATGAATCCCAATCATCCCAGCTCAAACCGTGCTCGTCATATTCAGAGTCTCGACCAATAAAAATTGGTGTTTTCTGTAACAGAACATCCGAGAAATGATGTGCAAATTCTCCGCTAGCCCAGCAAACATTCGCGTCCAGACATGCATTTAACACCAATGCTATTTCGTGCTCAGTTTCACATTTAACATACCAGTCTAGCTGTTGTAATTTTTCAATAATTTTTTGACTTGTCATTGTTTAATCCTTAGTTTTTGTATTGCTATTTACGTTAGTTGCTGTCGTAATTTTCATCACAAAATGTCTCGTTAACCAACACATTACCTCGATTATTGAGGTAGGTATGAGTAAAATTAACACTACAATCGACACTAGAACAAACGACAGAATCATGACTAGATTAACTACCACATCTAAAACTTGATCAGCCGCTGACGCTAGCACTATGACTAGCAGTATTACTGTAATCATCATTATCATTGATATCTCCGCAAGATTATTAATCTATTCAGATAATTCATAAAAAAGCCCGTTACTCAATTCACGGGCAAGCATATGAAAGAAAATAGCGCTTTACGGCAAGCGCCAAGCCGTTTTAAGACTCAAAACCAAATTAAAATAGATGATTCTTCTTGCAAAAACTACAGCGCTATCTAGTGCTGTCATACAATTAGAGCGGATTTTTATTTCGTTTTTTATTGCGTTTTTTACATTTGTAGATTGAGCCATACCGAGTTCATCTTTGACAGATAAAATCAACCCAGCAAAATAATCTATAATGTAATCCTCGTCGTCTGATTGACGATTTTTTACAGCGTTATCTATTAATTTATTTGTTCGCTCGCTAGATTGTTTTACATTATTCATTAATTAGCTCCTAAAAAAGCCCTCAAAAGAGGGCGAATGGATATAGATGCCCGTCTTTCCGAGCTGTCAGAATTTATCCCCATAACTGATTAGCTAATTCGTAAAGTTTTTTAAATTTATTGGCTTCTTTTTTTGCATACTCTAATGAACACATATGAGCGCGAGGAATTTTTCCGCTTTTCATGTCTGCGTGAAATTTTTCAGTCTCTTCAAATTTATATTTATATAATTCAAGTGATTCAGGCATTGATATATTGATATCATTTTCACGACTAGCCCAATATTCGGCTTTTTCTTCGTGTCGTTCTGCTTTTTTTCTAAGTTCCGATGATTTTCTCATTCGCTCATGATTTCGCTCAATTAGAGCACGATGTCGTCTTCCGCTATAATGATCTGTTTTGATCGGTTCGCCTAATGCTAAAAAATCTTGACCTTCATTTGCTTCTTGCTGTAAATATCTGCTTTGACCGATAGCAGAATTCGCCCACTGTGTATATCTATTAGCCCTTGCTTTTGCTCTCTCCTGTACGTTAAAACCATCAGCACGGATTATTGAATAATAAAAAAATCCGTCTTTTTCGAATACTAAATTATAAACAATGCTTTCATTATCTTTCCCGTATTTCGTAGTAACTTCTATAACATCGCCTTTATTGTGTTTTTCTGTGCATTTTGCTAAAAATACGTTTGATGCATATTTGTGATATGTATTCATAAAAGTATCCTTATTTGTTAATTCTAAATAAAGCAGCAGCCCGTCTTTCCGAGCTGTTAAAATTCGTTAGCTTAATAAAATGATTTTTTATTTTTTTCATTAAAATGGAATTCAGCTTTTTCATAACATATGAGCTTTAATGCTTTTTGAACTGAATCAGTGTCAACATCATCCCAACCAAACACTTTCATTATTTTTTCTTCAATTTCTAGATAATCATCATCGCTGAGCTTGTCATAAAGTTCGTTTGACTGAGCTTTGATTTCTGCTTCTTTATCGTCTTGCATTTCGATATTGTTTATCATGTTGCAATAAGCATTTTCGTAACTATTTTCTACAGCTCTATGTAACATCATCTATCTCCTTTCTTATTTCAAATTCAAGCGCACTTGTTTAAATGCGCTTTGATTTGAATGCTGGTACATACCCCAGCAGGTAATGCGCTCCCTTACTCCGTGCTATCTTTTCATCAGCTTAGAGGGAGCTAGGCATTTCGTTCTAAGATGAGCTTTGCTTTCACACTGTCTACTTGAATAACACTTTATAAGTTGTCCCGACTTTCCGAATTTTTAAAGAGCTTCAACTTTGGTAAGTTGATTTGTTTGTTTTGATGTGTATATACTACTGTAAGTAGTTTAAAAATGCAACTAAAAGTAGTGTTTATTTTTAATAAAACACTACTTAAAGTAGTATGTTTATGTTTTTTAATTGGTTTATTGTTATTCGTTTGCTTGTTTTTTAATCAATGAATTGTTTTAAAGTTGTGGGGGTTTTAGGTGTGAAAAAAGCGACCGAGATCGCTTTATTATTGATTTATTAGGCAGCTAATTTGGGAAGCCATTTATCTATTAGGTGTGACGGGTAAACTTGAGCTTGTTCTGTAAATAATAAAGTTAATTGCGAAAGTTTTTCTTTTATACTATCACTATTAACAACAACTATTTTTGAGTTAATATCTATATTATTTTGAAATGTAGTTATATCCATTAGTTTTCCCAAAACACTATAAGCATCCTGCCAACTTCCATCATTTTTAGCATTTGATGTAAATAATATTTTATTATTATTTTCACCTAATAGTGTTACTGGCACAGTAATCTCATGCCCACTCAATCCAATAATTTTTTTTCTTATTAAAACTTTTTGGGGAAGATTACATTTTTTAATTTTATTTATAATGAAATCTTCAAACTTATCACGATAAGATGTATACCAATCAACTCCACATGTAGTTGTTATAATGCCTCCACGAATCACTTTTTGTATAGCTTCAACAAGATTAGATTCGTTTGCATGGCAAACAATTTCTGCTTGTTCGCTTAATGTGACACCTTCTCGATGTAGTATTGATTTTAGAAAATTAAAACGAGAATTTGTAATATTAATTCCCTTTGTTTCCATGTTTAGAATTGCGTTGGCATTGTCAGTAATTCTAAATGTGTTATTGGTCATGCATTGTACAAAAGCACCAATAACTTCGCCATCATCAACATATGTGAATGGACTACTGATATAAGAGATGTTATCTGTAATTGGATTGCATTCGAATCCAAGTTTGCTCATTATTGTATTGCAGATCATAATAACTTATCCTCATTTTCTTTATTGTATGGATGAGGAATTACTCCTATCGCTGTAGTATTAAAACGTATCATAAATTCATTACAAAAATAACTAAAGTTATTTTCATCCTTTTTCGGTATATTTTCAATAGGGTATCCTGTCTCAAAATTATACTTTTCATGTCTTATGTGATAATGAGTTCCCGTAACAATTGGAGGTGGTGTCGGAATTACATCAAAATATTTATTTTTATGGATTAAACTTTGTCCATGATCAACTGCAAAAATTCTTCTAGAATTATAAATTGCAGTAAAGTACATTTTATCAATTAACCCTTCACATAGAGCTGGTTTAAAAGTAAATTCAATTCGAAGATTTTGAATTGCTAGCTGATCATTGTCTAGTACTGCTGAGTTTAATACTAGCCATGCGGGATCTTTTGCATTGAAACATTTTTTATTCCATGATGCTCCATTAAAATCAATATATTTTTTTGCTTTTATTATTGAATCTATATCAAATTGAGATATCTTTACGCTATCATTTTTAGCCATAGTTCAACCTTTTTTAAATAACATTGATTTTAGTGTTACTTTGCTGTACATATAGAGCTGATCAGTATTTTTCTTCGGGTAATATAATTCATTATCAGATTTAACCATAAGCATCCTATTCCATTTATCTATTTTTCATTTTAATAACCGCCGAAGCGGTTAGCCGTGTTTTCTTAATAGCATTGATTGACTTAGCATTACTTTGCCGTGTATGTATAGCTGATCAAACTCATCTTCATGTATTTCCCACGAGTCGTACAGTTTATTGTCGGATTTTACCCGAATAATATTTTTAATTACTTGTAATCGTTTGACATACAAATTACGTCCAAAAGTAAATACGTAAATGCCGTCGCCTTCAAACGATCTTCTTGATACATCGACGTATATTGCGTCACCACTCTCAAACGTTCCTTGCATACTATCCCCGCTAACGTTGATAACTTTTAAATTATTTGCATTAACTCCTTTAAATAATGTTTTTGCTTGCTCTGAATCATATTCTACTAATTTAATCACTTCCATCACATCCGAATTTAGATAACCAGCACCTGCACTAGCAGTAATATCTAATACTTCAATGTAGAATGAGTTTTCATTTTTATTTGTGATAGTTTCTTTTGCTTTACTATCTCCAGTACCAAAAAGTAACCAGCTTTTATCAACGTTCAAAAATTTAGAAATCTTATCTAAATTAGAGTTTCTCGGTATAGCAGTACCCTGCGCATATCTGCGAATCATTTCGTAGTTTATGCCTGTCCCTTTGCTTACGTCACCCATCCACAAGCCTTTTTCGATCATTACTGAATGCAGTCTGTCTTTGAATTTATTATTTATAGTCTCGTTCATGTTTCTTTCCTTTTACTACTTTTAGTAGATTTTAATGTTAAAAAAAATTTGCGCAACACTATTTAAAGTAGTATCATTTTAATAAAAATACTACTTAAAGTTGTTTGGAGGTTGAATGTTACCAATTCAAAGAGCATTTAAAATTTTAGGAAATGAAAAGGGGCGAGGTGGAATATCAAGGTTAGCTAAGCATTTTGGTATAACGTCTTGGGCTGTTTCTAGATGGCAGTATGTTGCTGTTCCTGCTGAGCGTTGTCCAGACATAGAGTTTTTAACAGATGGACAGGTAACGTGCGAAGAACTCCGTCCAGATGTCAACTGGTCAGTAATTAGAGGTCGAGCATGAGTACATTAAACGACGAAAACACACGCAGCCAATGCGCAAAAATATTAAACCATTTGCAAAGCGGTAAGACCATTAATCCATTACAAGCATTGAATCAATACGGTTGCTTTAGACTTGGAGCGCGCATTTATGATTTAAAACAGGACGGATTTAACATTGATAAGCGAATGGTTACAGCGGAAAACGGTAAGAAATATGCTGAATATTCTATGAGGGTTAATTGATGAGTAAATTCATATCAAACTCATTTCAAGTGCCAAACGCTGTTATTGATGAGCTAATGGCTGATATGTCAGCTAATGCGTTACGTTGTTATTTGCTGATTACTCGTAAAACAACGGGATGGGGTAAAACAAGCGATAGGATTAGCGTATCACAATTTATGCAATATCTTGGAATAAAAGACAAGCGCACGATTTATGCTGCTCTATCTGAATTAAAAAATTTAGGTTTGATCAACGCAATTAAAAACAACGGTGAAATTACTGAATATTCACTAGTACTGGAACCATCAGAACCAGTATCAAAAAATGCAGGTACAAAAAATGATACTGGTAGCAAAAAATGCATAGAACCAGTGACAAAAAATGTTACTACCACCAGTGACAAAAAATGTCACTCTACAAAAGACACTATTAAAAACAATATTACAAAAGAAAATAATATTGATTTTGATTTGGTCATGGATGCATACAACGATGCTGTAGAAAACAGATTGCCACAGATTCAAAAAATGACTACTGCACGAAAAAATCTAGTTAAAAAATTTTTTAAAGACAACAAAAAACTAAATATCAATGATTTGATTAACTATTTTTATGATTTTGTAGAAAGAGCACCAGCTTGGATGTTTGGTGAAAACCAGAGAAACTGGGAGGCTAAATTTGAATACATTGTTAAGGATGAAACTTATACAAAATTCAAGGAGGGTACGCTATGAACGTGATCCCACATGACTTAGTTGCTGAACAAGCTGTGCTTGGCTCAATGATGTTAGATTTTCAATCAGATCGCTGTCAAAAAGCAATCTATTCATTGAAGCCAGAATCATTCTACAGCAGACATCATCAAGTTATTTTTGCTGAAATGCTTGAATTAAATCGTAAAAACTACCCGATTGATCTGATTACCTTGTCAGACAGTATGGAAGCAAAAGGAACTTTGAAAGATTGCGGTGGTTTAGCTTATCTGGCTGAATTATCCAAAAATACGCCGTCGATGATCAACGTTACAGCTTATGCTGGAATTGTTCGAGACAAAGCAATTGAACGCTACACATTGCAAAAATTAAACGACTGTAGCGCTATGATTTTTGAGAAATCAAATTTATCTACTAGCGACAAAATATCAGCTATTCACGCGTTATTTACGCAAATTGATGACTATAACAAAACTGGTAAAACAACTGGACTTAAGTCGTTAAAAACAATTGCTGATAAATGGACAGAAACCCTTGGACAACGATTAGAAAACGCAGATAGTGCACGTGGTTTATCAACTGGAATCAAAGCATTAGATGAGAAATTAGCACCTAAAGGGTTGGTTAGAGGCTCGCTGTTTGTGGTTGGTGCTCGTCCAAAAATGGGTAAAACCACTTTTGAAATAAACATGGCTCGTCATTGCGCTATGAATGAGAAATTACCTGTACTGATGTTTTCGTTAGAAATGCAAGATGAGCAAATGCTTGAAAACATTTTAGCCCAAGAATCAGCGGTAAATAGCAATATTTTCTATGACGGTGGTTTAGGTTCGGATTCAGAGTTTGCGCGTGTTATGCATCATTTGAACGAGTTAACAAATAGCGACAATATCTACATCGACGATACACCAGCAATAACACTATCTCATGTTCGCTCAGAAGCACGACGGATGGCCAGAGAAAAGGGACAAATAGGTATGATCATGGTTGATTATCTAACTCTGATGGAGAAGGAAAAAACAGGTGATGATACTCGTAATGATCTGGCTTACGGTGCAATAACTAAAGGGCTTAAAGCATTGGCTAAGGAGCTTAATTGCGTTGTTGTTATGTTAACTCAATTAAACCGTAATCTTGAATCCAGAGCTGATAAACGACCGATTCCAAGTGATAGCCGTGACACAGGGCAAATTGAGCAAGATTGTGACTACTGGGTGGGTATTTATCGTGATGCTGTTTACAACGATAACGCAGATAAAAACTTGATGGAAATTAACGTTGCTTTAAATCGCCATGGCTCAGGTAATTTTACTGTTTTTGCAGGTATTAACAATGGGCGTATTTATAACGTAGATCAACTGGAATCGCAGGCTAGAGCAAATCCAGAGCCGGCAAAAAAAGAGCGTAAATATGCGCGAGCAGGTTAACCACTGCCCACTCGGTATTAATCACATGCTCGACAAAATAGCGTATGACTATGTTGCAGAATTGGGCAAACGCGGTGCGAATAAATCAAAAATAAAATTTGAACTAGCAGAACGAGTTAAAAAATATTCAGAAGAAGACAAAATTAAATTACGGGAGTTGATACAAAAATGGCTTACAAAATAACAGCAACAATCATAAAAGACGGACACCAACCGATAAATTGGACGCATTTTACTAATGAAGAATTAGCAGTCGAACAATGTATTAAAAAGCTATCAAACGGTAAAAAGAATTCTTTTGGGTGGAAAGTAAAAGAGCTAATTCGGCTTGATAACTTTGAGTGCGTGAGGGTTTAAGGATGACTAAATTAACACAGCAAAAGTTAGAAAAGGAAGTAGAAAGATTTAAAAAACATCTAATTACTCCAATTCCTGAGGGGATCGAAGATTATAAAAAAAATGAGTTTGTACAAAAAATTTTAAATCAAAATGTTGATTTTATTAGTTCTGCATTAATTGCATATCTAGCACGGGCTGAATTAGACGGGGGATCGGGTGATGAGTGACAACATAAAAAATCCAAAACACTATCAAATAATCGAAGGCATCGAATCTATCGACATTATCGCTCGAAGCATGACTGTAGAGCAGTTCAGGGGCTTTTGTCTCGGCAACATTTTGAAATATCGAATTAGAGCGGGCAAAAAAGATGCGTTAGAGCAAGACATTGCAAAGGCTAATGAGTACGAGAAGATTTTTGAAAATAAAAAGCGTTTGTGCGTTGACG
>NZ_LZHO01000013.1:0-49910 GCF_001690895.1 Gilliamella sp. Nev5-1
TTAGGACATTCAATGTCATCGATGACTTTAATCGTGAGGCATTAGGTATTGATATTGCAGTAAGCTTACCGGCAGGGAGAGTTACCCGTTACTTAGATAAACTGGCCGAATATCATGGGTATCCATTAAAAATACGGGTCGATAATGGGCCAGAATTTACAGGAAAAACCTTTATAAACTGGGCTAAATCACATGATATAGCCATTGATTATATCTAGCCCGGTAGCCCTTATCAAAATGGTTATATTGAACGATTTAATCGTACCTATCGTACTGAAGTGCTCGATTTATATCTTTTTAACAACTTAGCGCAAGCAAGGAGAATAACCGAAGAATGGTTAACGATTTATAACACCGAAAGACCGCATGAGGCATTAAATAACATGACACCGCTCGAATATAAAATATTAAAACAGGCAGCTTAATTTTCTACGTGAGTTGTGTACTAAGTTTGGGGTATTTACAATACCGCTAAGAATATCTGCAAGAAAAGTATACCGTTACACTGTGTAAGTGGTTTAGAAAATTAGTTTAAACAGAAAAAATACCTTATTCAAGTTGAAACCTGCGTCAGCGGTTGAGACTCTTTATAGTTCATTCAATTGTTCAATACTGAATAAGTGGCTTAGCAGTATCGTTGAATAAGCGAAAAAAACGGAACTCACATGTTCCGTTTTTTTGTATGCTAAATCCTTGTATTCACTCGGCCAAAGAAAATATAGACAATAACCGCTAGAAAACCAAAAGCCAGAGACACAAAAAACATTGCCTGATAAGCGCAGTTTATTGAAATTATTTGATGTTGAGTGAGGTTGATTAATATTCCTGATAGTACGCCTCCAAATGCACCACCAATTTGCTGTGTAACACGCGTGATAGCGCTCGTGTCCTTAATTTGATTTTTATCACAGAACTCAAATGGAGAAGAGAGAACAGCAATCGTGGCGACGCCTAATCCGGAACCTCGAACAGTAAAACCGATAATTTCAAAGGCGTTGCCACCTACTTGAATTATTAATATACTTATTGCTGATATTATTAATCCTACACCAATAATTAGAAATGAATTTATCTCACTTAGAGATTTATAAATAAATTTTCTAGCCAACCAGGCACCTACACCTTGTAGAGCTAGCAACATACCAATATATGTAATAGATATATTATCATTTATTGCTTGTATTAAAGGAAAAAAAATCATGAAACCAAAAAAGATAAGTGACGTCAGAAATCCCATAATTATTGCGAACGAATATTGAATACAACTAAATGAACTTAAATCGATCAGTTTACTGTCTGACTTGTTATTAATAATAAGCGAAACCATCATCAAACCAATACCTAAAACTAGCATAATAATATTAAAAATATCAAAAAAATGCCCAGAAGTGATATTTTTAATAGAGATGAAAAATATTATTAAAGCAATTAAAAATGTCATTAATACATAAATATTCATATTGTATTTAGACGTTTTATTATCAGGCATTGTCGTTCTACCAAATAAAAAAGCCATAAGTACTAAAGGTATGTTGATAAAAAAAGCTATTCTCCAATTTAACTGTTCTGATATGATTGCTCCAAAAATTGGCCCTAGTGCAGGGGCAAAGACTGACGGAATAGCAATCAATGCCATAACCAGCTTTAGTCTTTCCTTACCAAAATAAGTTGCTATTGTAGATTGAGTAATAGGAATTAAAATTCCTGCACCAAAACCTTGTAGACATCTATACAAGATTAAAGAAACCAGATTATATGAAAATCCAACTAATATAGAACCAACAAGAAAGACAAAAATTGAGCATACCCATGCTTTCTTGAGTCCAAAATTTTCATGTACATAAGGTGATAGTAATATGCCAGCTGCGCAAGCAAGCATATATATGGTAACAGCCCATTGCATATAAGCATAAGAGGTATTAATGTCATTCGAAATTGAGGGTAAAATAACATTAACAATACTGCTATCTAATAATGGCAATATACTAGATAGTGTCATAGCAAACACTAACTTTCTTTCTGAGGTTGTCAGGTCAATCGATTGCTTCATATTAAACTCTTTCCAGATTATATTGAGTTGCGCCTCGTGTATATATTCCACCGAACGTTGGTGGTGTAATTTCTTTATAATTTTTAAGTATTAAAACTAATTTTTGAAGGGCGATATTTAATTGCATATTTGCAAATTGAGCACCAATACAAGCATGAATTCCCACTCCATATGAAAGATGTCCCTTAAATTCTCTTCGTGGATTGAATGTATTTGGGTGTTCAAAATATTTTTCATCTCTATTTGCTGATGGTATTAAGGAAAATATTAAATCTCCTTTTTTTAAGTTAACACCTTCAACACAACTATCATCCTCGACTTGGCGTGGAATTAAATGAACAGGTGGTGTAATTCGTAAGCTTTCCTGCAAGATACTATTAGTGCTGCAATCATTGGAGATAACTAGATCAATATAAGATTCATTTCTATAAAGGTGATAGATACAATTTGCTAAAACTTTATCAACTGGTTCTGAAGCTGCAAGTAAAATGTTTAATGAAAGTGCGACTATCTCACTATCACTTAATATTTCACTTTCATTACTATTATGAATAATAAAAGAAATAATATCATCTCCAGCACACTTTTTACGTTCATCGATTAAATCCAATATCACTTTTTCCAATTCTTCAGATGCAAATAGTGCGATATCTTCAGTCTCTTTTGAAAGATTAAACCCAGTCGCAAATTGAACTATGAGTTTTAATCTTTCTAGATACCAGTCTAATTTATTATAATCAATACCAATGATATTGAATGTTGTTAATAAAGCATATTTATTACCAAAATCATAAATAAAATCAAAGTTGTTCTTAGTTATAATTTCTGTTAACAATGAATCACATAGATTTGTCAGTTTGGGGTGATAATAATCTTTCAACACACGACCGGTAAGCTGATGTAAGAGCATGCTCTTTTTTATTTTATGTTCATTACCTTCCATCTGAGCCAGAACTTTTCCCCTCATTACTGGCTCAGCTCTTTTAGATAAAGGTTTTGTTGAAAATAATACTGAATTTCCAAGTATGCTACGAACAGCATCATAACTAATAGCTAAATGCGCATTTAAAGTTTTGTCATAAATAACGTTCTCCGTTTTATCCAATAAATCAATATATTTGTATGGATCTTGTCCATATTCATCAGACAACACTCCTGGAAAATGATTGTTCATAGTCAACATATTACCTCCATATTACTTAATAATTAAATTGAATGATCTTTAACAATAATTTTTGTATCTGAACTAGGGCTGATACTTAACTTTCCAGCATAAACATAATCAGCTATTGGCCATGAACAGTAATAAGATATATGCAGACTAGTTAGTGAAGATGACAATAAAGAAGGGGAAATAATAAAAGGAATTTCTCTTATTATATATTCTGTAGCAATAATAATATCCTGTTCTTTTATTTCAGATGTTTTACTGATGGCGTTTTTTCTATTCAAAATAGCTTTATATGACTGAGTTATACATAATGAGTGAAAATTCTCATTATTTTTAAAATCTTCTTTTATTATCTCTACATTTTTTTTATACAATTCGTCAGCATAAAAATCGGAAAATTTTAATATTCTTTTTGCAAAAAAATCATGACCAGACATTGATAAATAATTATTAATAGCTCTTTCAATTCGATAAAATTCTTTTCGTGATTTTTTACGTGCTTTTACCTCATTATCTCCAGCCCCTATTAAAAGATACTTAGCCTCTTCATGTGGATGTAAAACATCTACATGATCATAATTATCAAACCCCCACTCCAACATATTTTTATATGTAATTTTCATTAAATTTGGAATTAAAAGGGCTTATGCCAAATAAAACATGTTTTCCTTTCATTTTATACCTCTTTCTAGACAGCTAGCTACTAAAAATATATATAACATTAATTATTTCAATCAATTATATTAAATAATATTTTTTTTAAATCATTCATGATTTATTGCTAATTTATTTTTAATATATATAGTTATATTTATTTTATTTGAATTAAGTTGGGCTAATTTAGGATAGTTAGTAAAACAAAAAATTACTAACTAATTCCAGCCACAAAATATTACTTAGAGGCCATATAAATGAATATTTCACTCATTTCTCCAGAGGTCGCTTCTTCTGATAACGAACCTATGATTATATCGGCATCACTCAAATCCCCATCAGTGAAAGTAACAGAACTTCATCATCACTCGAGAGGACAACTAGCTGGTACATTACAAGGTTTAATTTCAATTGAAGTGGAAAGTAGTCAATGGGTAATACCCGCAACTCATGGTATATGGATACCTCCAGATACACAGCATTCTCTTCTCGGATCACATGGGCCATTCCACGGATGGAGTATCTATATACAAAAAAGCGAATGTAGTAATCTGCCGAATAAACCCTGCATGCTAGAATTATCTAGTCTATTGCGTGAAGCAATTACCCGAACCATGACATGGGATAATTCAGAATTGCAACCCGAGCATAAGCGATTGATGGCAGTGATTGTCGACGAGATTAGTATAATCCCTCAAGTTGAGATAGCACTCCCAATGCCAAAAGATATTCGTTTGTTAAAAATTGCTTTAGCTTTGTCTAATAATCCTAGTGATGATAGAAACATTAATGAATGGAGCGTTTGGGCTGGAATTTCTCGACGCTCATTAACTCGTCGATTTACAAATGAAACTGGATTTAATTTCACAGAATGGCGACAGAAACTACGTATGTTAAAAGCTTTAGAGTTGCTTGTTGCGGGCAGACCTATCACAGAAATTTCTTTAAATTTAGGTTATGATAATATTAGTGGTTTTATTGCTATTTTCCGTCGAAATTTCGGGGTAACTCCAGGTAACTATCAAAAAGCGATGAGAAATAACCACCCATGGAGAAACTTTAATGACACTATCATTTAAAATGATAATTATATTAATGATAAATTAGGGCGTGTTGATCTTTAGTGATTATTTTTTAGATGGCATGATGTGAGTTATAATAATTCTGCAAAAAACAACCATAACTCATTCATCATGCCAAGAACAATGCTAACAGATAAACGGTGGGAAAAGCTACTACAAATAATGAAAAATACCGGCCGAGTTTATAATAAATCCGAGCATCGGATGACGTTTGAAGGGAGCCTTTTCCGAATGAGAACCGGTATTCCTTGGCGAGATTTGCCAGAAGAGTTTGGTGAATGGAGCACCGTCTATAGACGATTTAATTTGTGGTCTAAAAAAGGAATATTAGTTGATATTTTCAAACATTTATCACAACTAGCGGATTTTGAATGGGTGTTCCTAGATGGCTCGATTATCAGGGCTCATCAACATAGTACAGGCGCTGCAACGGAGCATTCCGAGCAAATAGGTCAGAGCTGTGGCGGTCATTCAACTAAAATTCATCTTGCGGTTGATAGTGGTGGTTTGCCTATTTTTTTTTGAGCTTTCTGAAGGACAACGACATGATATCACTTATGCAGAAAACCTAGTTGAAAAGCTCGATGAAGTGAATACAGTGATAGCCGATAAAGGTTATGACAGCGAGCCTTTTCGGTGCTTTGTTCGTCAAAAAGGCGGACGAACGGTGATTGCTAAACGTAATTATGGTAAGGATATAGATAAAAGCAGTATGGATAGGTGCCTTTATCGCTATCGTCATTTAGTCGAGAATGCCTTTGCTAGAATCAAGCAATATCGTTCAATATCAACTAGATATGATAAGTTAGAAAGGAATTATGCCAGTATGGTATCACTGGCATTTATGTTAATGTGGCTGCCAATGTATTGTTGAGTGATTTATGTACAGTAAAGATCAACAGCCCCTAATATTTTTTTGATATAGATAATTTTTTGTGTCGTAAAAACTAGCTAATTCACTCATCTAATGTTGCTTTGCCTAGTCCAAAATGTTTAGCTAACTCGCCTATAAAAAGGTAGGCATTGGTTAAGGCACAATTTACCAATTATTGTTTTAAACTGTCCTTTAAATTTTTTAACTATAATATGTTTCCCTCTATGATTTTTTGTGATATTTGTTCATTTTGAGGAAGAAAACCAATCTTTTATAAATAATTAACCAACAACCTATTATTTTGTGAGAATTTGTGGTAAAAAGTGGGGGTTAGTGGTAAAAATAGATTATTTAATTAACTTGATGATTTATATTAAATAAAAATTAACAAGAAATTTATAAATAATGGTACTTTCATGTTTAGTGGTGCAATTTCGGTCAATTTAGATAATAAAGGACGGTTAGCAATTCCTACTCGTTACCGTGAATCTTTGTCTGAAGGTATGGTTTGCACAATTGGTTTATACCATTCTTGTTTGACGCTTTATTCTCTGTCTGAATGGAAATGTATCGAACAACAGCTTGCAACATTATCAACGATTGTAGAAGCTGAACGTAGAATTAAGCGATTGTTATTGGGTTATGCAACTGAGTGTTTGATGGACAGTTCAGGTCGAATTTTATTGCCACCTACGTTACGTACTTATGCAAAATTAGAAAAAAATACAATGTTTGTTGGTCAATCTAATAAATTTGAAATTTGGGATGAGGCGATTTGGTATCAACAAATTAACGATGATATTGCTGCATTACCAACCGATATTGAAAACTTATCAGATAATTTGAAAAGTTTAACTATTTAATAAGAGTAAAAAATTGATGGATTATCAACATACAACGGTTTTATTAAACGAAGCTGTAAACGCATTAAATATAAAAAAGGATGGCATTTATGTTGATGGTACTTTTGGGCGAGGCGGTCATTCTCGTTTAATACTTGAACAACTTGGTACACAAGGTCGGTTGATTGCTATTGATCGTGATGAGCGTGCTGAGCAAGTTGCTTTAAAAATAACAGATCCTCGATTTACTTTTATTCGTGGTGAGTTTTCAAATATGTACCAATATATTGATAAACTTGAATTAATGGGTAAGATTGATGGCATCTTGTTAGACCTTGGTGTTTCATCGCCACAGCTTGATGACCCCGAAAGGGGATTTTCTTTTATGCGTGATGGACCACTTGATATGCGTATGAATAACCATAAAGGTTTAACAGCAAGTGAATGGTTACTCAGCAGTGATGAAGACGATATCGCGTGGGTGTTAAAGACATTTGGTGAAGAGAAATTTGCCAAGCGTATTGCTCGAGCGATCGTGGAGCAAAATAAAGTTTCGCCGATCACCCGTACTTTGGAGTTGGCTAATTTAATTGAAAAAGCAACGCCAAGAAAAGATAAAAATAAGCATCCAGCTACACGTAGTTTTCAGGCTATTCGTATTTATGTTAATAGCGAATTGGAAGAAGTTGAGCAAGTATTAAACAGTAGTTTATCTGTTCTTGCCAATCATGGAAGGCTTGCTGTTATTAGCTTTCATTCTCTAGAAGATAGAATTGTAAAGCAATTTATTAGCAAACAGAGTAAAGGCCCAGATTTACCCGCTCGATTACCATTAACAGAACAACAAATTAAACAATATGGCGGTGCTAGATTAAAATCACTCGGTAAAATTAAACCGAATACAATTGAAATTAATAATAACCCGCGCTCTCGAAGCGCAATATTAAGGATAGCAGAAAGGAAACATGAATAGCCACCAACTCAATGATGCTTTTCGAGATAACATCTATATTGATAAAGATTTTCAAAAAAAGCCAAGTAAAAGCTTATTTGGCTTAATTATTGGCGATTTGTTTGGCCATCAAAAAATATCATTATTATTACTTGTAATGATTATTATCTCCGCTGGCGCTGTATTAATAACAACGCAACAGGTTCGTAAACAGCTATTTGAGCGTGAGCAACTTTTATTAGAACAAGATGTATTAGAAAGTGAATGGCGGAACCTAATTATTGAAGAAAATGTACTTGCAGAGCCCAAGCGTATTGAAGAGAAAGCTAAGATTCAATTAGGTATGTCTTATGTAACACCACAAAATGAAACAGTTATTGTGATAAAGAGTAAATAATGAAGCCTGTTACTAAACATAAAAAAGATAAAACTAAAAAGGCAACAAAAACAAATAAGTTGAATAGTAAAAAGCAATTTTTTACTCCAAGCCGTTTTTATATTGTATATACTCTTATTATTTTTGCGATTATTAGCCTTATTGTTCGAATGGCATTATTACAAATTATTGAGCCAGACAAACTCATTGCTGAAGGTAATAAACGCTCGATACGTCATCAAGAAATGGATGCGCCAAGAGCTATGATAACTGACCGCCATGGCCGAGCATTAGCTGTAAGTGTGCCAATGTTTGATGTATGGGCAGATCCTAAAATCGTTGTACAAAAAGGCGGAGTTAAAGCAGATGATATCAGGTGGCAAGGTTTAGCTAAAACGTTGAATATTCCAATGTCGACACTAGAGCAAAAACTAGGTAATGCATCAATGCGATTTGTTTATTTATCTAGACAAGTAACACCAACTATATCTGATTATTTAAAGAAGCTAAAATTACCAGGAATATCATTTGCCAAAACATCCAAACGTTATTATCCTGCGGCAGAAAATATAGCTCAACTAATTGGTTTAACAGACATTGATGAAAATGGTGCTGAAAAGGGTTCTGAAGGCATTGAAAAAAGCTTTAATAAGTGGTTAATTGGTGAATCAGGGCAAAGAATTGTAAGGCGAGATCGAGTCGGTCGTGTTATTGAAGAATTAGAACGAACAGAAAGTGAAACAGCTGCAGACTTAACACTCAGCATAGACGAGCGTTTACAATCGTTGGTATATACCGAGCTTAGCCAAGCTGTTGAATTTAACAAAGCAGACAGTGGAACAGCAGTATTAGTTGATGTGCACACTGGCGAGATTTTAGCAATGGCAACCAGCCCATCTTATAACCCGAATAATCGTTCATCGCTTGATTATAATTTATTGAGAAATAGAGCTGTTACAGATGCGTTTGAACCAGGCTCGACTGTTAAACCTTTAGTAGTAATGGCTGCTTTAGAAAAGAAAATTGCCAATTTAAATACGATTATTGACACAAGACCATTTTATGTCAATCGCTATGAAATTAAAGATGTGTCATATCAAAAATCACTAAATTTGGCTGGTATATTAGAAAAATCCAGTAATGTTGGCGTAAGTAAACTTGCTTTACAAATGCAGCAAGGTGATCTTGTAGAATTCTATAGTCGTTTTGGGTTAGGCCAGCCAACGGAATTAGGTTTAGGTGGCGAAGTCAGTGGTTCAATTGCAGCGGATAGAACAAGAAAATGGGCTGATATTGAACGAGCTACATTTGCGTTTGGGTATGGGCTAAGAGTTACACCATTACAGTTAGCTAGGGCTTATGCAACTATCGGTAGTTATGGTATTTATCGACCAGTAACAATTTTAAAGGCGACCGAACCTGTTAAAGGCAAACGAGTTGTTTCTGAAAAAGATGCAAAAACAGTTGTTCAATTAATGGAAGCTGTAGCGGTTACTGGTGGCGGTACGAAGGCATCCGTCCCTGGTTACAGTGTTGCGGTTAAAACAGGAACTGCAAAAAAATTATCTGGTGGCCGGTATGTTAATCAATATCTGGCTTATACAGCAGGTATTGCCCCAGCAACAGGGCCAAAATATTCTCTTGTGGTTGTTATTGATAATCCTAAAGCTGGTCAGTATTATGGTGGCTCAGTCTCTGCCCCTGTTTTTAGTCGCATTATGGGAGGTGTTCTTAGAACAATGAATGTAAAACCAGATCGCCAAATTGATGGCCAAATGATTATTTATTGATAGGTGGAAAATAATGACTACAAGTTCTTTTTATACATTATTTGAGCTATTAGGTGGAGGTGGAAGTCGAAATCTAAAATTAGACAATTTTTCACTTAATCATTTGTGTATTGATAGCCGTAAAGTGAAAAAAAATGATGTATTTGTTGCTATCAAAGGGCATGCCGTTGACGGTCGAACATTTATTCCACAAGCTATTGCTGCTGGTGCCGCTATTGTATTGATCGAAACAAAAAGAAAATCAAATGACTTAAAAATCGATTATCTTAAGCAAAACAATAAATCTGTCATTCCACAAATAAGTGTTTTTCAACTTTCACAACGTTTATCATTAATTGCTAATGATTTTTATCATACCCCTTCAAAAAAATTATCCGTTATTGGTGTGACAGGGACGAATGGAAAAACAACCGTTAGCCAGCTTATTGCTCAATGTACAACATTATTGAATGAGAAAACAGCAATAATGGGGACTATTGGTAATGGCATTTATAATCAACTTGAACCATCTATCAATACGACGGCATCTGCAATAGATATACAAACATTATTAGCTAATTTTGTAAAAAAACAGGTGAAAATTGTAGCCATGGAGATTTCTTCTCATGGGCTTGCAATGGATCGTGTTAAAGGACTAAATTGTGCTGCCACCGTATTTACCAACCTAAGTCGCGATCATCTCGATTACCATAAAACCATGGGGAAGTACGCCAAAGCAAAATGGTCGCTATTTAGTCCTGATGAAAAAGAAAAACAAGTTTTAACCGCTGGCAAATCAATTATTAATTATGATGATAAATATGGAAAAAGATGGATTGAAAAGCTCACGCAAGTGACGGCTGTCTCATGCCAACCTAAATCATTACGGCAATTGAAAGCATTAAATATACCTTATGTTGGTGTTTCTATGATTGATTATCACGACAAAGGCGCCAAAATTTATATGGAGTCAAGTTGGGGAAACGCCATTATTAATAGTCGGCTACTAGGTGAGTTTAACGTTTCTAATTTGTTATTAGCGATAGCTACACTTTTAACATTGAATTTTCCATTTTTTGCTGTAGTTAATATGGCCGCTTTTTTGAACCCCATTTGTGGGCGAATGGAGGTGTTACACGTAAAAAATAGTCCAACGGTTATTGTTGACTATGCGCATACTCCAGACGCATTACAAAAAGCCTTACAAGCAAGTCGAATACATTGTAAAGGTTCTTTATGGGTGATTTTTGGTTGTGGTGGAGATAGGGATACGGGTAAAAGGCCTTTAATGGCTAAAATAGCAGAACAATTTGCCGATAAGATTGTTCTGACAAATGACAATCCACGAACAGAAAACGAGATGAAAATTATTCATGACATTGAGCAAGGCTTAGTAAGTAAAAAAAATGTACAAGTTGTTACTGACAGAGTACAAGCGATAACCCAAACGCTTGCTCAAGCAAATATTAATGATGTGATATTGATTGCTGGAAAAGGGCATGAAGATTATCAAATTGTGGATAAAACTAAATATCATTACTCAGATCAAGAAACAGTCAAAAGACTTTTAGGAGTTGAAAGTCAATCATGATCCCATTAAAAATCGAACAATTAAAAAAAATTGTGGATGGTAAATTTTATCATATCCAAAACGAAAGTATTATGATTGATACTATTTGCACTGATTCACGAAAACTAACTGAAAAATCATTGTTTATCGCCTTAGTAGGTGATAGTTTTGATGGGCATCAATTTGCCCAACAAGCCATTCAAAATGGTGCTATTGCTGTGGTTGTCAATCGTAAACTCGATTTTCTAATACCGCAAATTGTCGTTGATGATACACGCCAAGCATTAGGTAAAATTGCTTCATTTATTCGCCAGCAAAGTCAAGCAAAAATTGTCGCATTAACAGGATCTTCTGGCAAAACTTCTGTTAAAGAGATGACAGCTGCAATTTTAGGCAATTGTGGCCAAACACTTTATACTCAAGGGAATTTTAATAATGATATTGGTGTTCCACTTACCTTATTTCGATTAACTCCCCAAGACAATTTTGCTGTAATAGAATTAGGTGCTAACCATATTGGCGAAATTGCTTATACTACAAATATTGTTAAGCCACAAAGTGCTTTAATTAATAATATTGCTGAAGCTCATATTGAGGGATTTGGCTCGCTTGAAGGTGTAGCAAAAGCTAAGGGTGAAATCTTTCAAGGCTTGCCCAAAGATGGCATCGCTATTATTAATTTGGATAGTTGTTCAGATAAGTGGTTTACTCAACTGATAAATAAAACAATTTGGACTTTCTCATTAGCTAATCCATCAGCTGATTTTTATGCCAGCAATATTACATATGCTCAAAACACTACTTTTATGTTACATACTCCTAAAGGCGAATGTGAAATTAAGTTACCACTAATTGGGCAACATAATATTTCAAATGCGATTGCAGCCTCCGCTTTGGCGATCTCTGTTGGTGCAACGTTCAACCAGATTCAGCAAGGTTTAGCCACTTTAAAACCAGTAAAAGGTCGGTTATTTCCAATCAAGCTAAATCAAACCCAATTAATTTGGGATGATACTTATAATGCCAATGTTGGTTCAATGTCTGCGGCAGTTAAAGTTTTGGCAAAGCAGCCTGGGTATCGAATTTTAGTGGTTGGTGATATGGGGGAATTAGGATGTGAAGCAGAAAAATATCATCGGCAAATAGGTGAACTTGCTCATGATGAAAAACTTGATTGTGTCGTAAGTGTTGGCAAATTAAGTCAATTTATTAGCCAATATAGTGGTGTAGGTCACCATTTTAATAATAAACAAGATGCAGTAAATTATCTATTAATGTTATTACGTCAATATCCAACTTTAACTATGCTGGTTAAGGGATCGCGTAGTGCCAAAATGGAAGAAATTATTGAAAAAATTCAAATTGAAAAGCTGAAAATGAATCAGGATTAAAATTATGTTTGTGTGGATATCAGAATATTTAGTTAAACATTTTACCTTTTTTAATGTTATCTCTTATTTAACAGTAAGAGCCATTTTAGGTCTATTAACCTCGCTAGCTATTTCATTATTTATGGGACAAAAAGTTATTGATTGGTTGCAAAAACTACAGATAGGACAGGTGATTCGTAATGATGGACCTGAATCCCATTTAAGTAAAAAAGGAACGCCAACTATGGGGGGAACGCTTATTTTAGCCTCCATTTTATTATCGGTGTTGTTATGGGCAGATCTTCGTAATCCTTATATATGGATTACCTTATTTGTGTTAATGGGTTATGGCATTATTGGTTTTACTGATGATTATTTAAAAGTCATTCGTAAAAATAGTGCTGGTCTTATTGCTAGATGGAAATACTTTTGGCAATCAGTCATTGCGTTAATTGTCGCTTTTGGTCTTTACGTTTATGGAAAAGATAGCGCAGCAACAGTACTTGTTGTGCCATTTTTTAAAGATGTGATGCCTCAATTGGGTTTATGGTTTATCTTGTTAACTTATGTTGTTATTGTCGGTGCAGGTAATGCCGTTAATTTAACAGATGGACTTGATGGACTCGCCATTATGCCAACTGTTTTTGTTGCAGCTGGTTTTACCCTTGTCGCTTGGGCTACTGGCAATGTCAATTTTGCCGCCTATTTAAATATCCCTTATATTAAATTTAGTGGTGAATTGATGATTGTCTGCATGGCAATTATTGGCGCGGGACTTGGTTTTTTATGGTTTAACACATATCCTGCAATGGTTTTTATGGGCGACGTTGGCTCTCTAGCTTTAGGCGGGGTGTTTGGTATTATTGCTGTCTTATTACGACAAGAATTTTTATTACTCATTATGGGAGGGATCTTTGTTATCGAAACGCTCTCCGTTATTTTGCAAGTTGGATCGTTTAAATTACGTGGTAAAAGAGTTTTCCGTATGGCACCCATTCATCATCACTATGAATTAAAAGGTTGGCCAGAACCGCGTGTTATTGTACGTTTTTGGATAATTTCATTAATGTTAGTTGTAATAGGTTTATTAACTTTGAAGTTACGTTAATAAAAAATACTAGGATTGAATTATGGTTAGCTATCAAGGCAAAAAAGTCGTTATTGTTGGTTTAGGTATCACAGGTCTTTCATGTATTAACTATTTTCTTGCTCAAAATGTTATACCTAAAGTTATCGATACTCGTTTATCCCCATCAGGCTTAGAGCAACTAGACAAACGCGTTGTTTATCATTTAGGTGAATTAAATATTGATTGGTTGCTAGATGCTGATTTAATAATTGCAAGCCCAGGCGTTGCTTTAGCTACACCTGAACTACAACTAGCAGCTAAAAAAGGAATTGAAATTATTGGGGATATAGAGCTATTTTGTCGCGAAATAAATCAACAAAATAATAAACAGATCGTGGCAATCACTGGTGCAAATGGTAAAACAACTGTAACAACATTAGTTGGTGAAATCATTGCATCAACAGGCACTAAAGTTGCTGTTGGGGGAAATATTGGACAACCTGCATTATCGTTATTGAACCAAGATTACGCTGTATATGTTCTTGAACTATCAAGTTTTCAACTAGAAACAACTTATAGTTTACAAGCTACCGTTGCAACAATTTTAAATATTTCACAAGACCATATGGATCGCTATCCTTTTGGTCTAATGCAATATGTCGAGGCGAAGCAACGTATTTACCATAACGCTAAATATTGTGTGATTAATTATGATGATGAGCTAACTACTCCAACAAATAAACAAAGTAATTGTGTTTCATTTGGTGTGACTAAAGGCGATTATCATTTAGATCAACACTGTGAGCATCTTATAGCACAAGAGCAGGACGTATTAGCAACAAAAACCATGAAATTAACTGGGTGCCATAATTATCTTAATGCGCTGGCAGCTTTAGCAATAGCCGATAAATTAAAGATTCCACGAAAATCAAGCATAGCAACAATCGCATCATTCCATGGATTACCTCACCGTTTTGAGTTAGTGCTGGAAAAAAATGGAGTGAAATGGATTAATGACTCTAAAGCAACTAATGTAGGTAGCACTGCAGCTGCTTTAAACAGTATTGTTTGCAAAGGAAAATTATTTTTATTACTAGGTGGCGATGGAAAATCAGCTGATTTTTCGCCACTTATTCCTTATTTACAAAATAGAAACCTGGAGGTTTTCTGCTTTGGGCGAGATCGCTATTTACTAGGTAAACTAGCTGCCAATATAACAACAATCACCGAAACCATGGCGGAATCTGTAAAAATTATTGCTCAAAAAGTGGAGCCCAACGATGTGGTTTTACTTTCCCCTGCTTGTGCAAGTTTAGATCAGTTTAAAAATTATATTGAACGCGGAAAGCGATTTGCACAACTTGCTGCACAATATGCTCAAGGAAATGAAAAATGACATTTTTTGGGCTAAAAAAACAAGTGAATCCACATGTACCATTTGATAATCAATTACTTTGGACTGTGCTTGGTTTAATGATATTTGGTTTGATCATGGTGACATCGTCTTCAATGTCATTTAATGAAAGTAATCCGTTCTTTTATACACAACGAGAGCTTATTCAGTTAGGATTATCGTTATTTTTAATGTTTATTACATTATATATTCCAATGCAACGTTGGCAACAGTTTGGGTCAATATTACTAATTATTGCTATTATTATGTTGATTGTTGTGCTAGGCATTGGTTCTTCGATTAATGGTGCGTCTCGCTGGATACCTTTAGGTGTATTCAATTTTCAACCAGCCGAGCTTTCAAAATTAGCACTATTTTTATTTTTAGCGGGTTATTTATCACGTAAATCCGACGAGGTACAAAGTGGCTTTTGGGGCTTTTTTAAACCCATGGTTGTTATGGCAATACTCTCGGTATTATTACTTAAACAACCCGATCTAGGTACTGTTATTGTTTTATTTATGGTGACTATTGGTATCTTATTTATTGCTGGAGCCCAACTGTGGCAATTTATCGCTATTTTACTAACGGGTGTTGGTACAGTGATTTGTTTGATCTTATATGAGTCTTACCGTTTAACACGGTTATTAACTTTTCTTGACCCTTGGCAAGATGCAACGGGTTCAGGCTATCAATTAGTTGCTTCATTAATGGCAATAGGTAATGGCGGCATTACTGGACAAGGTATGGGAAATTCTATCTTAAAATTAGGCTATTTACCTGAATGCCATACTGATTTTATTTTTTCAATCATTTCAGAAGAGTATGGATATATAGGCGTAGTTGCTTTGTTGTCATTGCTTTTCTTTTTGACATTTAAAGCACTTGCAATTGGTTATCGTGCGCTTAATGATGGATCATTATTTTCAGGCTATTTAGCCTGTGAAATAGGTATCTGGTTTGGATTCCAAACATTTGTTAATGTTGGTGTTACATCGGGTATGTTACCAACTAAAGGATTAACATTACCATTTATTAGTTATGGTGGTTCAAGCCTTATTGTGATGAGTATTGCAGTTGCAATATTACTTAGGATAGATTTTGAATTTAGACAACAACAAGCGCAAGCAAGAATAAGGTTAATAAAATAATGAAAAAATTATTAGTTATGGCAGGGGGAACTGGTGGGCATGTTTTTCCCGGTATTGCTGTTGCGCATTATTTAATGAAGCAAGGCTGGCAAGTAAGATGGTTAGGCACCGCCGATAGAATGGAAGCACACCTAGTTCCTGAAAATGGTATTGATATTGATTTTATCGAAATATCAGGGCTACGCGGAAAAGGTATTATCACATTGTTAAAAGCACCTTATAAAATTTTAAAAGCTGTTTTACAGGCGCGGAAAATTTTAAAAAACTATCGCCCCGATGTAGTTCTTGGAATGGGAGGATATGTTTCAGGTCCTGGAGGAATAGCAGCAAAAACACTTGGCATCCCTATTGTTTTACATGAACAAAATGGTATAGCGGGTTTAACCAACAAGTGGCTGGCTAAAATTGCAACTAAAGTTTTGCAAGCATTCCCAACAGCTTTCCCTAATGCTGAAGTTGTTGGCAATCCTGTGCGTAGTGAACTTTTAACTATTGCAAGGCCTGAAGAAAGATTCAAAGATCGCCATGGACCAATTAGAATATTGGTCATGGGGGGAAGCCAAGGCGCAAAAGTTATTAATGATATAGTGCCTCAAGCGATAACAAAATTATCAGATAAATATGTAATATGGCACCAAACTGGTAAAGGAATGTTAAATTCAGTCACTGAATCTTATCAAGATTGTAATATGAAAAATAACAAAGTGACTGAATTTATCTCTGATGTTGCTGAGGCATATAATTGGGCAGATCTTGTAATTTGTCGGAGTGGCGCATTAACCGTTAGTGAAATTGAAATTGTTGGTATCGGTGCTATTTTTGTTCCGTTTATGCATAAAGATCGCCAACAATTTTGGAATGCAAAATCATTAGCAGATATAGGCGCAGCTAACATCATAGAACAACCAGATTTTAGCGTTGAATCCTTATCAAAACTATTACTAAATCTGAATCGCGACAAACTAATTGAAATGGCGATTAAAGCTAAAAGTTTATCTATTGTAAATTCCACTGAAAAAGTGGCGCAAACCCTTAATTCAGTGATAAAATAATAAACTTATAATATGAATTTATGTAATAATTCTTTTAAAAAGTTTCAAGTTAGGCGTATGTTTGAGTCAATAAATTGTTTGAACTAAAAATAACAGATATAAAAATGTTCAATGATGATATGACGCCGTGCACTATGCAATGAAAAATAATTAGGAGTTCAATAGTGAATACAAGGGAATTAGCAGAGTTAAGAGCAATTATTCCTGAAATGAAACGAGTAAAACATATTCACTTTGTGGGTATCGGTGGCGCGGGCATGGGGGGAATTGCTGAGGTTCTAGCTAATGAAGGATACAACATTAGCGGTTCAGATATTGCTGAAAATGCTGTGACTCAACACCTAGAAATATTAGGAGCAAAGATCGTTATTGGTCATGCCGCTGAAAATGTTATTAACGCCAGTGTTGTCGTTATATCTTCGGCTATTTCGCAGGATAACATTGAAGTAGTTGCTGCCCGTGAAGCTCGTATACCAGTCATTCAACGCGCTGAAATGTTAGCTGAATTGATGCGTTTTCGATATGGCATCGCTATTGCTGGCACACATGGTAAAACCACTACAACCGCGATGGTAACTGCAATTTATGCGGAAGCTAAACTGGATCCAACCTTTGTTAATGGTGGTTTAGTTAAGGCAGCAGGAGTACATGCCAAGCTAGGTAGTAGCCGTTATTTTATTGCAGAGGCAGATGAAAGTGATGCTTCATTTCTTCATTTGCAACCAATGGTATCTATTGTAACTAATATCGAACCTGACCATATGGATACTTACCAAGGCAGTATTGAAAATCTTAAACAAACATTTATTTCGTTTTTACGAAACCTGCCGTTTTATGGTTTAGCTATTATGTGTTATGACGATCCGATTAATCGTGAGTTATTACCGATTGTAGGACGAAAAGTCATTACTTATGGATTTGGTGAAGAAGCTGATGTCGTTATTAAAGATTATCGCCAAGAAAAAGGCATAAGCTATTATACTGTTTGCCGTCCAGAGCGGCCAGATTTACAAATCGAGTTAAATGCACCAGGTAAACATAATGCCTTAAACTCAGTAGCTGCAATTATTGCTGCCACTGAAGATGGCATTGATGATGAATCGATTATAAATGCATTAGCTAAATTTGCAGGTACCAGTAGGCGTTTTGATTTATTAGGTGTTTTTCCTCATGCCAATGGTGGGGATATTATGATGGTTGATGATTATGGGCATCATCCAAGTGAGGTTAATGCAACAATCCAAGCGGCAAGAAATGGTTGGCCTGAACGAAGGCTTGTGTTGTTATTTCAACCACACCGATATACGCGCACTCGCGATTTATTTGATGATTTTGCGCAAGTACTTTCTCAAGTTGATGCTCTTGTGATGTTAGATGTCTATCCTGCTGGAGAGCAACCCATTGCCGGGGCTGATAGCCGCTCTTTATGCCGAACAATTCGTAATCGAGGTAAAGTTGATCCAATTTATATCTCTGATTTAGTTTTATTACCTGAAATTATGCAAGAAGTATTACAAGGTGGAGATTTATTAATTACACAAGGCGCAGGTAGTGTTGGTCGTATTGCTCGCCAATTAGCTAAAACTCAATTATCTTCAAAAGAGGCTTTATAAAAATGGTTGATAAAGTTGCTGTATTATATGGTGGTACCTCTTCTGAGCGTGAAGTATCGCTTAAGTCAGGTAAAGCTGTATGTGCAGGATTATTGGCAAATGGTGTTGATGCGCATCTTATTGATACTAAATATCACCCTATCACTAATTTAAAAGCGGAGGGTTACACAAAGGCTTTTGTTATCCTTCATGGACGTGGAGGTGAAGATGGTATTGCTCAAGCAATTTTGACTTATCAAAATATTCCTTATACAGGCAGTGATGTTTTGTCATCAGCATTAACCATGGATAAGCTAAAAACTAAATTGATTTGGAAATCGCTCAATTTACCTGTTGCTGATTACATCATGGTAGAAAAATCACAATCAATTGATACGGACTCTATTGTTAAACAACTTGGTTTACCGCTATTTGTTAAACCAATTCATGAGGGTTCTAGTGTCGGTATGGCTCGTGTTAATGAAGAATCTGAATTGAAATCAGCCATTGATGCCGCTTTTAAATATGATAGTGCAGTAATGGTTGAGTCATTTTTAGCTGGTCCAGAATTTACAGTATCCATTGTAGGTGAAGAGGTTTTACCGTCAATTCACATAAAACCTACTACCAAGTTTTATGATTATGATGCCAAATATCTATCTGACACTACCCAGTATTTTTGTCCAAGCGGTTTACCTAATGACAAAGAGCAAGAAATCCAAAAATTAGCATTAGATGCTTATAAAGCAGTTGGGTGCAGGGGCTGGGGAAGAGTTGATATCATGTTTGACGCTAATCAAAAACCATTCCTACTTGAGGTAAACACTGCACCAGGAATGACAGATCACAGCTTGGTACCTATGGCGGCAAAACAACATGGTTGGTCATTTAACGAACTTGTAGCCAAAATCTTAAATTTGGCAATTCTCTAATTGGCCTTATTTTATGAAACAAGTTCGGCAAGCAGCGCATAGAAGAGAAGAAAAAAATAAAAGGCGGTTGCTTATCTTTCGTAATACAGAACAATTTTTAGGTTTTTTGTTCTTTATTATGATTATTTTTATTAGCATTTGGGTGATTCAAAGCTTTAAGAATTGGATGGATGATCCCGAGCAAATGGTATTATCACAATTAACGTTAAGTGGGGAACACACCTATACAACTGAGGACGATCTTCGAAATGCGATTTTAGGATTAGGGTTGCCTAATACCTATATAGGACAAGATGTTAATGATATTCAACAAGAAATCATGCGATTTCCATGGGTTAAACAAACCAGCGTGCGAAAACAATGGCCTGATAGGCTAATTATTTATGTAGAAGAATATAAACCTGTGCTTTATTGGAATGATCTATTTTTACTTGATAAAAATGGCAATGTATTTAGTGTACCTCTTGACCGTATTGCCGAATTACAGTTACCTAGGCTATACGGTCCTGAGGGTAAAGCAAAAGCGGCGTTAGAAATTTATTCGAAATTAGAAGATATTTCTAAAAAATTGGCTAATAATGAGTTAGCATTACATATTAAAGTCGCTATAACTGATGAACGTAATGCATGGCAATTAATGATAAAACAATGTATATCTGGTTTTTGCCTTGAAAATCAAGAAATAAAATTATTGTTAGGTAGCGAAAAGATTGAACAGCGATATCAACAATTTATTAAATTATTTCCAGAAATTCAATCAAGAGTGCCTGAAAATGAAAGAATAACGGTAGCTGATTTACGTTACGAAAATGGTATTTCAGTACAAAGAGAAAAAATAATGCTGTAAGGAATAAATTAAGGCTGAAGTATGAAAGCAACAGAAAAAAAATTGGTCGTTGGATTAGAGGTTGGCACATCCAAAGTGCTTGCTCTTGTTGGTGAAGTTCTTCCTGATGGTATTGTCAATATCATTGGCGTGGGGCACTGCCCATCAAAAGGTGTTGATAAAGGTGGTGTAAACGATCTTGAGTCTGTAGTGAAATCAATCCAGCGAGCGGTTGATCAAGCTGAACTAATGGCAGATTGCCAAATATCCTCAGTATATTTAAGCCTTTCTGGTAAACATATCCGGTGCCAAAATGAAATAGGAATGGTGCCAATAGCCGACGAAGAAGTCACAGCAGAGGACGTAGATAATGTTGTTCATACAGCAAAATCAGTCAGAATTTTAGATGAACACCGTATTTTACACGTCATTGCACAAGAATATTCTATTGATTTACAAGAAGGTATTAAAAATCCCGTTGGTTTATCTGGAGTAAGGATGAAAGCCAAAGTTCACTTAATTACTTGTCATAATGATATGGCTAGAAATATTGTGAAAGCAGTTGAACGTTGCGGATTAAAAGTAGATCAGCTTATTTTTTCTGGATTAGCTTCCAGCTATGCAGTTTTAACTGATGATGAAAAAGAATTAGGTGTTTGCGTAATAGACATCGGTGGCGGTACAATGGATGTGACAGTCTATACTGACGGTGCATTACGTCATTCTGTTGTAATCCCTTATGCCGGCAATGTTGTTACCAGCGATATTGCATATGCGTTTGGTGCACCACCTATGGATGCAGAAAACATTAAGATTCGTTATGGGTGTGCTGTAGGTTCGTTAGTGGGTAAAGATGAGGTTATTGATGTGCCAAGTGTAGGAGGAAGGCCGTCTCGTTCATTGCAACGACAGACGCTTACCGATGTAATTGAACCACGCTATTCAGAACTTCTTGCATTGGTACAAAAAGAGTTACTTGTATTACAAGAAGAACTTAAGAAACAAAATATTAAATATCAATTAGCAGCAGGTATTGTTTTAACTGGTGGCGCATCTCAAATAAAAGGAATGGTAGAATGCGCTGAAAAAGTATTTAAAAACCAAGTACGTATTGGTCAGCCATTAAACATATCAGGATTAACCGATTATGTTCAAAAACCTTATTGTTCAACAACTATAGGGTTATTACATTATGGAAAACAAGATTTATTAAATGATGATGCTAAAGATAGCAATAAATCATCATTAAAAGGGATAGCTAAACGATTGACCGGATGGTTTAAAAAAGAATTTTAGCTAGTATATTTCAAGAACTTCGTGGACATTGTAGACGATTATCTGTACAATGTCCGCAGATCGTAAATTTGGAGATAAGTTATGTTTGAGCCTATGGTTGCAGATGCTGAGCCAGCAGCAGTCATTAAAGTTATTGGTGTCGGTGGTGGCGGTGGTAATGCTGTCGAGCACATGATTGCAGAGCATATTGAAGGTGTTGAGTTTTTTGCGGCAAATACAGATGCGCAAGCATTAAAAAGAATTAAGGTAGGTCAAACTATCCAGATTGGGACTAATGTTACTAAAGGGCTTGGTGCTGGCGCTAACCCAGAAGTTGGTAGAAATTCTGCTGAGGAAGATCGCGAGGTCATCCGCAGTGCAATTGAAGGTGCTGACATGGTTTTTATCGCAGCAGGAATGGGCGGAGGCACAGGAACAGGGGCTGCTCCAGTCGTTGCAGAGATAGCAAAAGAATTAGGTATTTTAACGGTTGCAGTTGTTACTAAACCTTTTAGCTTTGAAGGTAAAAAACGTATGGCTTTTGCTGAACAGGGTATTTCTGAATTAGCAAAACATGTCGATTCACTGATCACCATTCCAAATGACAAATTATTAAAAGTATTAGGTCGTGGAGTTAAATTGCTTGATGCTTTTGCGGCAGCTAATGGCGTTTTAAAAGGTGCAGTACAAGGTATTGCTGAACTTATCACTAAACCGGGTCTTATCAATGTTGACTTTGCTGATGTAAGAACAGTGATGTCTGAAATGGGATATGCCATGATGGGCTCTGGTAGAGCAAGTGGCGATAACCGAGCCGAAGAGGCTGCAGAAATGGCAATTTCTAGTCCATTACTTGAAGATATTGATTTATCGGGTGCTCGTGGTGTATTAGTAAATGTAACTGCAGGGTTAGATATTGGTTTAGAAGAGTTTGAAACAGTAGGTAGCACAGTTAAAGCGTTCGCTTCTGACAATGCAACAGTCGTTGTTGGTACAACGTTTGATCCAGATATGTCTGATGAGATTCGAGTAACAGTAGTTGCAACGGGTATTGGTATGGATAAACGACCAGAAGCTAAAATAGTTAAACCACCCGTGTCACACAACGATTTGTTTGGCCACAGCAATACATTAGGACAACAAGAAGAGAAATTAGCTAAGGTTGCTAATGAACCAACAGCTTCTCCACTTGATAATCGTGAGATTTTAGATATTCCTGCTTTTATCCGTAAGCAAGCGAATTAAAATGAACTTATTTGATTTTTTATTGTCAAAATCGATAGGAACACATAACAAAGTAGGTGCAAAGTGAAACAAAGAACATTAAAAAAGACTATTCAAGCAACTGGTGTTGGTTTACATACTGGTAAGAAAGTTACTTTGACATTACGTCCTGCGCCTGAAAATACAGGTATCATTTATCGTCGTACTGATTTGAATCCATATGTTGATTTTCCAGTGGATGCAAAATCAGTGCGAGATACCATGCTTTGTACCTGTTTAGTAAACGAAGATAATGTTCGCATTTCAACAGTTGAGCATATCAATGCTGCTTTAGCTGGGCTGGGTATTGATAATCTCATTATTGAAGTTAATGCTCCCGAAATTCCAATTATGGACGGTAGTGCAAGCCCTTTTGTTTATTTATTGCTTGATGCAGGTATTGCTGAACAAAATGCCTTGAAAAAGTTTTTGTGTGTAAAGGAAACTATTCGAGTTGAAAATGGTGATAAATGGGCCGAAATAAGACCTTATAATGGGTTTAGATTAGATTTTACCATTGATTTTCATCATCCTGCTATTGATAACAGTTCACAACGTTATCAGCTGGATTTTTCATCTGAGTCTTTTATTCGCCAAATCAGCCGAGCTAGAACTTTTGGGTTTATGCGTGATATTGAAGCATTACAATCTAAAGGTTTATGTTTAGGTGGTAGCTTAGACTGTGCAATTGTGGTAGATGATTACAAAGTACTCAATGACGATGGTTTACGTTTTGATGATGAATTTGTTCGTCACAAAATGCTTGATACTATTGGCGATTTATATATGAGTGGTCATAATATGATTGGTGAAGTAGTTTGTTATAAATCAGGTCATGCATTGAATAATCAATTATTACAAGCATTATTGGCGAAACAAGACGCTTGGGAATATGTAACGTTTACAGAAGAGCAAACGGTGCCACTTGTGCTAGGCACTCAACAGCTTGTTTTAGCGTAAAAACATAAATAGTTATATTTTATGAACGCTCCTATTTTTAATAGGAGCGTTTTTATTTTATATTTAAAGAGATACTAATATGAAAAATAGCCATTTTTTTGCTCATTTATCACGCCTAAAACTAATTAACCGTTGGCCTTTAATGCGTAATGTAAGAACTGAAAACGTATCAGAGCATAGTTTACAAGTTGCTTTTGTGGCACATGCTTTAGCAATAATTAAAAACAAAAAATTTAATGGTCATGTGAATCCTGAGCGAATTGCATTATTAGCCATGTATCATGATATTTCAGAAGTCATAACTGGTGATTTACCAACACCTACAAAGTATTATAATCCGCAAATCACAGTTGAATATAAAAAGATTGAAAAAATAGCACAACAAAAACTTATTAATATGCTCCCTGAAGAGTTACAAGATGATTTTAGAACATTAATCGATGATGATTTTTATGATGAAGCAGAAAAAAGCATCGTAAAACAAGCCGATACTTTATGTGCTTACCTTAAAACGATTGAAGAACTCGCTGCGGGTAATAATGAATTTAAATTGGCTGAACAACGTTTAAAAAAGACTTTATCTGAACGCAGTAGCCCTGAAATGAATTACTTTTTAGATGTTTTTATTCCAAGCTTTAGCTTGTCATTAGATGAAATAACTATGTAACAATGAGTTATCTAGCTAATTGTTGCCTATTTTGTCTTTATCATATTTTATTTTATGAAGTGTAAATATCTTGGTGTTTACCTATATTTTAGAAGTGATAGCTTGGTGTCGACATATAGCATTTTGCCTAGACTGGTTTTGTTATACCATTTAGCTTGTCATCTTAATTTATCTTCAGAGAGTTTTTCAACTAGGCATTTAAATAGAGCAAAACTTCAGTTATCACGGACAAAATTTAAACCAAGAGACTGGTTTATATTTCAATAATTTCTGATATTATAAAGCGTTAGCCACCCTGAACCGATTGGGCTGCTGGATGGGTCGACTCTGTATCCGTATGCGCCTAATGGGTTGGCTTGGAGCGATCCGACGATGGCAGTTTTGTCGATACAGTTAAACATGCAATTACAACAATAGGCAGAAAATACCAAGTTGCAGAAATATTCAGATTTACAAGTACACTAAAAATTAATGGAGTTACTTTTAGGAAAAACGATTATTTCTATCTACACAATCTGAACAGAGATCATTACCAAGCATTTTCATCTTGAAATAAATCTAAAGGCGTATTTAATTCAGATGATACATTTAATGAAAAGAAATCCGCGATAACGAAAAGAGAGACGGAGGTTTTGAAATGAACTTATACATGAAAAATTAGTTAAAAAATAAAATTTTGCAGAATAGAGATGATTTAATAAAAGATACTTTTTGCTATTCATTATTTGAAGAAGTTTTTTTTCATGCCAATCTAATTGAGATTATAATAAAAAATGTAGAAGAATATACATCACTAGTTAAAAATGATATTGATATAAAAAACCTTTTAATTTGGATTTGTCAATGTGTCGACCAATGTTTTATTTCTCATCATGATAAAGATGATTATTACACTATAAAAAATTATTCCTCTGAAATTGAAAGTAAATGGATTAATGGCTGGAAAGCAAGAATACAATTATTAGTTGAAAAGTTATAAAGTAAAAAATGAAATATTACCGGGTTACCTCTTAATTTTGCCATTCACATTGCTACTACCGCACCGACCTGAACGGCTGTTTGGGAGAGCTTACTGGTGCGAACGGCGAAATACTCTGGGAATGAAACTATCAGGTTTGAGGTAAGCATATTTAGGAAATTGAACACGAATCAATAGAGTAAAACTTCAGATATCAGGGACAATATTTAGACAGGAAAACTTTTATTAATTATGAATAAGAGCAAATACAATAATCCTTACCATCCATTTCCCTACGAAATGAGAGGGCAATTCTTTGAAAGATTCGAAGAAAATAAAACTCGTTTTATTGAGATTTATTCTATTGACTATAAGAAACCTGAGGAAGAAGATGAAGAATGGGAATTTTCCTTGTATTCACTTTATATAGATCAACTTATAAGACCAATAATAGATGAAGAAGAAGTATTTTTTTTATATAAGCTCCGTACATATTATGCAGATCCCGCATTAACGGATAATGATAGTGCATTCAATCAATCAATAACTTCATTTGAACAATATGTTTTTTCCAATTTCGATGAGTTATTAGAATATGCTGAGCAACGATGGAAAATAGGATTAAGTGATTTTGTTCCAATTAATGAAACACATATACCTTATTGAACAATGAAAATATTGAATGACATAATAAAATTAAATTAAGGCGGCAATTACAATTACAGTAGTTTCTCAAATTATTGTCAAACAACACGATTAGTTGTTACATATCAAAATAAATAACAGAATTAAAAAATTTATTGAACTAACTCGCTATTGACGTAATAAGCATTCTTGAATTTTATCAACCTCTTTATTGAGCACTTCAATCACGAGGTTAGGATGAGCGCTTTCAAGCGTTTTAACATTCTCAAATCCATCATTTACTACTGAACCGGTATATTGTTGCGCTTGCTTAATGTTGCTGAACAGATAATGGATGTTATTTTGATTGCGAGTAGTTGTTAAGGTATAGCTGACAAAATATTTAGTGCGATGTAGATAGTCAGTTACAGCTTCGGCGACAACATGATTACCTTCAACTAACTTGATTGTGTCGCCACCACTAACCGTGATTGATTGTTGATTAGGTATATTATAATAAGACCACCAAGGTGAACCAAAATAATTTTCACTGGTTAATACAACGGGGCTGTTATCCAGCTCTTGAGCGATGCATAATGATAATGATGAGTGAAAGACTGTAATAGGTCGTGACGTGTTATATTTATTTAAAATATCCACACCTGACGAATTTTGAGCTATTTCAACACCACTAGTCTGATAAATGGACATCATTTTTTGAGATGCGCAACTAGTTAGCATAGCTAAAACGGCAACATAACCAATTAACTTTTTCATACCCCATCCTTTTAGAATAAGCTAATTAATTCTAGCTGTTTATTGATCGATTTGCTAGTGCTGGAAAATAGTGAATACAAATTTAATTAATATGCAGACACTATTTGCCTTGTCTACAGTAATTTTAAAAACTACAGTAATGAATAAACATAAAACAAAACTAACGCCTTATTCCAGATAAGAAATAGGTGCTCATATCATAAAGATAAAATAACCGTCTGAAGTTGAAAAATCCATTGAAGATAAATTAAGATGGCAGGCTAGATGTTCACGTTTTAGGTTATATTTTTGTAAAAAATATTCAGGATTCTATACCGTTTCGTGGTTATTTGAGAATTGGTAGTATCTATTGATTAAAACATGTGATAACTATCGTGCCAATCAAAAATTCACAAAATCTACCCAACAACAAAGGAATGAGAAAGTCGAAAAAGATAGGCACTTTAATGAAGATGTGATATTTCTTTTTTAGGTTATATTTTTGTAAAAAATATTCAGGATTCTATACCGTTTCGTGGTTATTTGAGAATTTGCAGTATCTATTGATTAAAACATTTGATAACCATCTTATCAATCAAAAATCCATAAAATCTACCCACCAACAAATAGTTAGCGATTCAAAAGATAGAAAATGATTTATTTACTTTTAGGGTTAAACCGCATAAAGCGATTGCAGGTAAAAATGCCTTATACGTTTTTAGCGGGTTATTTGAATCATGAAGTATAATAATCGGGTGTTTTCCTACAATGATTGCTATAGATTAATCGAAAGATTATGTATTAATAACTAACGTTTGATATCCGCATTAATTATCATTGTGAGTAATCCATTCCTCACAATGATTAGATGATTAATCTTCTTTACCACGGATTTTACGGGATAATCGTTTAAAACCATGAGTAAACTTTTTAATCGTCATAGCCCAAAAAGGCACCTTAATTATGATATTAAACCGTTCTTTTAATTCAATCGCATCATTGGCCTTAGTTAACCAAATAAATCCTGAATTAGTTAAATCAATGGCTTTGATTTTTCCTTCAGGCGTTAAAATAAAATTTCCACCATGCACATCATTAGAAACTAGATTATAACTGTGCAGCTTTTCTATGCACTCTTTTACTTGATCGCCATACTCTTTCATTTCTTCCCATTTTAAAGAGCGACCTTCAATGAAGTTAAAAATCATATAATGGCGGTTGGTTTTTTGGTCAAAAGCAACCAAATAAAGTTCATAAGCAATATCACATTTATCAAGCGATATTTTGGCGAGTTTACGAATTAAATTGAAATAAAAATCACCTGTAATTTTGGCTATCAAACGACGCTCTAAACGATGCTCAACGCCACCGTCAATTTTAAAAATAAATTTGTCTTGCTTATGATTGATTAGATAAGTATATCGTTCAATTTTATCGCTTGGATCCAGTAACTCATGATGCCCTTCTTCTGCCAAAAATTGGTCAAAAAGCTCTAAATAATTGATTTCGTCATTTTGCACGTAAGCGAATTTTAAATTGCCGCGTTGAACCTCAATAATTTTTGCAAAGTTATTCAAATTTATTATCCCAAAATACATCAAAAAATTTAGCTTATCTTAAACATTATCCGCGTTAAAGTAAATGGAACAGTAATGGGGATTCAGCAACATAGATTAATAACAACGATTTAGAATAATACATATTTGTTACTTAATAAAAAATGATATTATGGTGAAATTGTTTATTTATATTGCTGACATCTATGGCTAATAACGCTTCTCAATGGTTTTTATACATTATTAGAACAGCAAAACAATCACTTTATACTGGCATTACGACAGATATTACAAAGCGTTTTGAGCAACATAAAAATGGCAAAGGTTCTAAATATTTAAAAGCGCATCAAGATCTTAGCATTGTTTATCAAATTAGCGTGGGTGATAAATCCACAGCGCTAAAAATTGAGTATCGAATAAAACAGCTTTCTAAGCATAAAAAAGAGTGGTTGATTTTAAAGCAACCTAATTTTGAGCAGTTATTACAATCCCTTTCACTATAACGTAATAGAGTGTAATAAATTAAGTTTTCATAATATCAACCAAGCTTTTTATTTAATTTTTAGCCTTATATCATTGGCGCTAATTGTAGTGGTGGTGATTTGATAGCAGTAATTTGCTGTTTAAATTCAGTTAATTGCTGGTGCCAAAAATCATCATCAGTGAACCATGGAAAGGCGATTGGAAAAGCAGGATCTTGCCAACGCGCTATAACCCATGCTAAATGGTGAATCATTCTCATTGCTCTCAAAGGCTCAATAAGTTTTAACTGATGGTTATCAAAAGGATAAAACTCTTGATACATCTCAATTAGCATATCTAATTGCAGACGTTGCTGTTTATGATCGCCATGTAGTAACATCCATAGATCTTGGATTGCAGGTCCATTGCGTGAATCATCAAAATCAACAAACATCGCATTATCACGCCATAAAATATTGCCAGCATGGCAATCAGCATGTAAACGAATAGGTTGCCAATCATTGTGCCAATATTGTTCAACAGCTTTAATTAATTGCGCTAAGATTATTTTAAGATCGGATTGAACTTTATTGGGAATAAAACGACAAGATAACAAAACCTCTTGTGGATGATAAAGATATTCCTCTAACCCGATAGTTGGGCGGTATGAAAAAGATTGTTTTGCACCTATTTGATGAATACGCCCGAGCAACATAGCCACAGACTCCATCTGTTCAATATTATCTATTTCATATTGCCGTCCGCCCATGCTTGGAAATAGGGAAAACAGGTAACCGTGGTATTCATGTAGCGTCGTATTATTAAATGTTAATGGCGTAATAACAGGAATTTCCGCATCGAATAACTGCTGGGTAAACTGATGTTCTTCAAGAATCTGAGCTCGATTCCAGCGATGAGGACGATAAAATTTAACAACATAACGGGTGTGATCTTCATCATGAAATTGGTAGACTCGGTTTTCATAACTATTTAAGGCGGTAAGTCCTGAATCAAGACGAATCCCGATGGACCCCAAACTATCAACAATCAAATCAGGCGATAACGAGTTATATGAAAAAGGGGTATTATCCATTAAACTGTTACCTTTACTGTTGGCTAAACCATTCATCTAATTTTTGTTTTAAAGGCTCTAATCCCATGCGCTTAGGCGAGGAAAATGGCGCAACGATAATATCCCCTTGAAAAGGCAAAATGGCTTCTTTAACCATGTTAACTTGTTTTTTTTGTGCTCCAGAAGCAAGTTTATCGGCCTTAGTAAGTAATAACATGACAGAAATATTAACTGAAACCGCCCATTGAATCATCTGTTGGTCTAAATCTTTTAACGGATGCCTTATATCCATTAGAACAACTAACCCTTTCAGGCTTTCACGTTTTTGTAGATATTCCCCTAAAGATTTTTGCCATTTACGTTTTATGGCTTCGGGAACTTGTGCATAACCATAACCTGGCAAATCAACTAAACGGCAATTTTCTTCAACCTCAAAAAGATTAATTAACTGAGTTCTTCCCGGTGTTTTACTTGTTCTGGCTAGCGTTTTTTGATTGGTTAATGTGTTAAGTGCACTGGATTTACCCGCATTAGATCTGCCAGCAAATGCCACCTCAACACCACTATCACTTGGTAAATGAGAAATATCAGGCGCGCTTAAAATAAAATGAGTTTTTGCGTAATTTAATGGTCGAATTGTTGTCATAAAAAAATACCTTTAAGCGCATAACGGCACTTAATTGATTAAAATGCCGTTACTGTATAGAAAAACTCAAGCATTGACAACTTTTTCGACTGCTTTTGTCAAACGTGCCATCCCTTCTTTTATCTCATCTTCGGATATAATCAGCGATGGGGTAAAACGTAACACATTTGAGCCTGCATTTAAAATCATCACTTTAAACTCGGCCGCAACATTTAACAAATCACGGGCTTTATTATGAAATTCAGGTTGTAATTCAGCACCTAATAATAAGCCTTTGCCTCGATATTCTCGGAACAATTTGAATTTATCATTGATTTGCTCAAGTTCTTTAATAAATAAAGCTCGTCGAATTTGCACGCCTTCAAGCACTTCAGGAGAATTGATAATATCAAATGCTTCACAGGCCACAGCGCAGGCCAAAGGGTTACCGCCATAAGTTGTACCATGTACGCCAGGATGCATAACAGAAGCAATTTCATTCGTTGTTAACATAGCACTAATTGGAAACCCACCACCTAATGCCTTAGCAGAGGTTAAAATATCAGGTTTTACATCATATTGCTGGTAAGTATATAAACGCCCTGTTCTCCCCATACCACATTGGACTTCATCAAATACAAGTAGCACTTGATATTCATCACACAGCTTGCGTACCCCTTGTAAAAATTCAGGTGTTGCTGAGGCTAAACCTCCTTCACCTTGTACGGGCTCTAAAACAACAGCACAAGTATGGTCATCCATTACAGCCTTAACAGCATCCAAATCATTAAAAGGCACATGAATAATATCAGCAGGTTTTGGACCAAAGCCATCAGAATATTTAGCTTGCCCGCCAACCGACACAGTAAAAAATGTACGTCCATGAAATGATTGATAAAAGGCAATAATCTTAGTTTTATAAGGATTGTATTTTTGTATTGCGTAATAACGCGCTAATTTAAACGCTGCTTCATTAGCTTCTGCGCCTGAATTTGCAAAAAAAACACGATCAGCAAATGTATTATCAATCAGTTTTTGCGCCAACTTTAACGAGGGCTCATTAGTAAAAACATTACTCACATGCCATAGTTTTTCACTTTGCGCTTGTAGCGCTTTGACTAGTCTTGGATGACAATGCCCCAGCGCATTTACAGCTATCCCCCCCGCAAAATCAATATATTCTTCACCATGCTGATCCCAAACGCGACTACCGAAACCTTTTACAGGGATAAAATTTGCTGGTGCATAAACAGGTAAAATAACTTTATCGAATAGTTCACGGGTCATTTTTGGCTGCATGATTGAATCCTCATTTATTGTTATTAAAGTAGTTTATGTCATTTTAAGTGAATTAATCGCGGTGTAAAGTAAATAATTATTCATTTATTTTATATTAATATTCATTTAATGACGATTTTAATTTAAAACTTCTACAATTATTTTCTTCTTATCTACAATTATTTTCAGGTATAATCAGCCATCGTTTGCTAATTGTACTTAAAAGAGATAAAAATGAGTCGTGTTATTTATTGCCATTATTTAAAAAAGGAAGCAGAAGGTTTAGATTTTCAACTATACCCAGGAGAGCTTGGCAAACGTATTTTTAATGAAATATCCAAACAAGCATGGCAAGAATGGCTTAAAAAACAAACTATGCTAATTAACGAACATAAACTCAATATGATGAATTCTGAACACCGCAAAAAAATTGAAGCAGAAATGGTCAAGTTTCTATTTGAAGGCGGAGAGATTCTGATTGATGGATATAAACCCCAAAATTGAGATGCAAAATGAAAAAAAACAAAAAAATCATTGCGTTATTTATTATCACAAGCCTTTTAACTGGTTGTCCGAGCAAAAAATCGAATAATAACGATTATTACGCTAAAGATACTAATGCTTTCAATATTTTAATTAGCCAGTATGCCAATAACATTGAACAAATCTGGGGGCCAAAAGAAGTCCTTATTGCGGGTCCTAAAGACTATGTTCAATATGAAGATAATCTGCAAACACGTGTTCATATTAACTTTGTTTCGGGGGTGATCACAATCGAAACGCTGTCTGATTCACCAATAAGTAATTTGAAAGAAGCGATAGTTTCAACATTACTGATGTCAGAGCCCGTCGATATTATTCGTCGTGATAAAATTAGCCGAGATTTATCCCAAGATCCATTTTTATACAATCAGGTATTAGATCAAGAGCACCAACCTATCCGTTGGAGTGGTAGAGCCAACAGCTTTGCTGATTATGTATTAGCGAATAATTTGAAACAGCGCAAATCAGGCTCACATCAAATTACTTATGTTGAAATTAAACTGGTTCCTAACCATATCAATCAACGAGCACGAAAATTTTTACCACTTGTCTCTGAAGCGTCTAATCGCCATTTGATTGATGAACGTTTGATTCTAGCAATTATGGAAGTTGAATCAGCATTTAACCCATATGCTGTTAGCCGCACTGATGCACTAGGACTCATGCAAGTACAACAACATACCGCTGGTCGTGATATTTTTAAATTACGTGGCAAATCAGGAGAGCCAAGTCGAAAATTCTTACTTGATCCTCGTAATAACGTTGACATGGGAACGGCCTATTTATCCTTGCTAAAAACCAAATATCTAGCAGGAATTAATAACCCAACATCATTGCGATATGCCATGATTACATCCTATAACGGTGGGGCTGGTAGTGTATTGTCTACTTTTGATAAAGATCGCAACAAAGCTATCCGTATTATAAACTCAATGACACCACAACAAGTTTATCAAAAATTAGTCACCTCTCATGTTTCTCAAGAATCACGTAATTATCTGATCAAGGTCAGCAGGATTTTAGAAAACAAATAAACACAATAGCATTCCCTCTTTACACGTAAGCAATTTATACGTAAACAATAAAGAGGGGGGCTTAATGCTAAAAATACCAAACGCCCCCAAAACAAGGTATTTTATATCTTAAAAACACTTCAGAAAATGAATTGATTTTATTGAAGTTTTTATTTTTATAAAAATCAATATTTTTACCCCAAAGGCTAACGCTGCGCCTTATTCGGCGTTAGAATGTGCTATCGACTGAACAAGATGCAGTTTTTTCAGAAACGATTCAGTGCCGTTGTCTTAAAACTCAGCAACAGAGCCGGATAGCCATAAGCTATATTCTACAACCATACGCAACCGTTAAATTTCGCCCTCTCCTGCTCGAACGTTATCATCAACCGTTAATTTTATTTGCAAACGGCAGCCCCCCCAAACAAAACTATTGCAAAAAAACTATTCCAAAACAGCAAAAAATAGCTAAAAAAATAGTTAAAAAATAGCGTAAAATCAGTTAATCACCATAAAAAACAAAATAAAAACTTTAATAAAATCAATGCGTTTTCTGAACTGTTTTTAAGCAGGCATGCTTATTTTTAAAATAACTAAGGTTGCAATACGGTTAATTACCGATAAACACTTCATATAAAAAGATAATAATTTGATAGGTTGTTTTCGTTTTGCATCTTTGTCTATTTATCGGTATAGTGACACCATTTTTATTGCTTGGTTATAACTCATAAAGACAATTTCATGTCTATTTATCAAAAATTTGTTATTATTGTTATTGTTGGAATGTTACAGATTCATTATTTGTATGCGGACGATAATAAGCAACTGCAATCTTTACGCCACTCTATCGAGGAGCAAGAAAAGCGTTTAGCCCAGCAAAAAAAAGAACGGTCAAAGCTTGTTAATGCACTGAAAGAGCAAGAAACCGAAATAGCTAAACTATTAACTTCTGTTGAAAAAAATGATTTATCACTGAGAAAGCTCAATCAAGAGATTAATAGTTTAGTTAAGCAAATTGAGCAATTAACGATAAAACAAAAACAGCAACGGAGCGTATTAGCCAAACAACTTGAGAGTGCTTTTAAACTAGGTAATATGACAGGGTTAGAACTGATTTTTTCTGGCGAGAAAAGTGAGCGTAATAATCGTATAATGACTTACTATGCTTATATTAATGAAGCAAGGCAACAGCAAATCCAAGCTCTTGAAGATACGCAAGCTAAATTGACTGAAAAGCGTGCGCAATTAGAAAAAAAACAATCTTCGCATAAAACATTACAAAGCAAGCAGAAAGAGCAACAAGCAGAACTTGAAAAAAATCGCGAAAATCGGCAAAGCACGATAACCGATCTTGATTCAGCGATGCAAGTTAATCAACAAAAATTAATGGATTTGCGTAATAATGAAGCTAAGTTACAAGCTAAAATTGCCCAAGCAAAGCAAGAAAGCAAGCGCATAGCAGAAGAAGAAATAAAACAAGCAAAAAATATTGAAGAAAAACAAAAAAATAAAAGTTACATCCCGAATCCTGACGAGCAAGCTTTAATGGCGCGTGTTAGTGGTATAGGAAAACCTCAACACCAATTTAATTGGCCAGTTAGTGGTAGTGTTGCGCATAGGTTTGGTGAGCGGCTACAAGGGGAATTGTATTGGAAAGGAATGGTGATTAATGCTAAAGATGGTACTCAAGTTAAAGCCATTGCTGATGGTCGGGTTATTTTAGCCAGTTGGCTACAAGGTTATGGTTTTGTTGTGGCACTTGAGCATGGTAAAGGTGATATGAGTTTATATGGTTATAATCAACGCATGTTAGTTGAGGTGGGCGATAGGATCCTCCATGGACAAGCTATAGCGCTGGTAGGATCCAGTGGCGGTCAACGCACTCCAGCGTTATATTTTGAAATTCGCCGTGATGGTAAGGCGCTTGATCCAAGTGGATGGTTAAAATAGTGCGTTGTTTTATAACAGTTTTCATTATAATTGTATTTGCACTAAATACACATTGTGTTTGGGCGGCTAAGCTTGCGCTTGTTATTGATGATTTTGGTTATCGTCAGCATAATGAAGAACAAGTTATTAGGCTTTCACCTAATATCACTGTAGCTGTGTTACCTAACTCACCAAATGCTGCGCGTATGGCTAATATTGCTCACCAACATGGTAATGATGTAATAATTCATTTACCTATGGCACCACTTAGCAAACAGCGACTAGAAAAAGACACTTTATTTCCATCAATGGACGAAGCGCAAATAAGTCGGATTGTAAATAATGCAATTGAGCGTGTGCCACATGCTATTGGTTTTAATAACCATATGGGCAGTTTGATGACAGCAGATCTTAACGGAATGACTAATGTGATGAAGGCATTAAGCCCGCATTCAATGTTTTTTTTAGATAGCAAAACAATTGGCCGAACACAAATAAAAAAGGCTGCCAGTTATTATGATGTTCCAGTGCTAGCGCGTGATGTATTTTTAGATGATGAGCAAACTGAGCGAGCAATTAGCCGGCAATTTGATTTAGCCGTCAAATTAGCGCGTAAAAAAGGCGTTGCTATTGTTATTGGACATCCACATCCACAAACGATTAATGTATTAAAAGCAAAACTTGCTAAGTTACCTGCGGATATTGAATTAGTTAAAGTTGGTAAATTAGTTATATCATCGCCTAATGCAACGCATTATTCCGCCAAATACAAAAGAATACTGAAGAATATTGCGGATAAATGCCAGGATATTGTTGATAAATGCAAAGAACGATTTGAAGAATTATCAAACCTTGCTACTGAGAATGAATAATCACGGTTTCTTTTCTAACGTTCGATGGCGAATTTGTACTTGTTTATTTTGTGCCTTAAAAAATTCAGCTAATTGTTCAACAATAAAGACCGAACGGTGTTGCCCTCCTGTACAGCCAATAGCAATGGTTAGATAACTGCGGTTATTTTTTTCTAACAGCGGTAGCCATTGATTTAAGTAATTAGCAGTTTGATAGATGAAATTTGAGACTTCTTCAGACCTTAATAAATAGTCTTTAACAGGTTTGTCTAATCCTGTTAGTGGACGCAAACTAACTTCCCAATGGGGGTTAGGTAAAAACCTGACATCAAACACAAAATCCGCATCAACAGGTAAACCATGTTTGAAGCCAAATGATTCAAAAATGATCGTTAATTCTCGTTCTTTTTTACCTAAAATACGCGATCTTAATATATCAGATAGTTCATGAACCGAAAGATTATCGGTATTAATAACTAGGCTTGCATGCGATTTTAACGGCTCTAGATATTTTTCTTCTAAATCGATGGCTTCTTCAAGAGAATATTGTTGATTAGTTAATGGGTGCGTACGTCGAGTTTCGCTATAGCGTCGAATTAAGGTATTTGGGCTACAATCAAAAAAAATAATTTCGGGTGTAACTGATGCGGGTAAGCGTTGAAAGATATCACTATTAAAATCAAATTGTTCAGGTAAATTTCGGATATCAATGCTAATAGCAACAGGGGTATTATTGTCTTTTAGTGAATTGGCTAATTGAGGTAATAAAACAACGGGGATATTATCAACACAATAAAATCCCATATCTTCTAGCGCTCGCAAGGCAACGGATTTGCCAGAACCAGAGCGACCACTTACTATCAGTAAAATCACAATATTAACTCCGATACCATTGATGCATTAAGTATATACTGTTTACTTATTAATATGCAATTTCGAGTATACATAATATAGTGAATAATTAATATTCAGTTTTAATTTTACTAATCAATTGTTTTAGTGCTTGACCTCGGTGCGATATTTGGCTTTTCTGTTCTTTGGTTAGTTGCGCCGCTGTACAACCCAATTCAGGCATATAAAAAAGCGGGTCGTAACCAAATCCACCGTCGCCTAGTGCTTCAGTTAAGATTAAACCATGCCATTTTCCTAAGCAGATAATTGGTGTTGGATCATTTTCGTGGCGCATAAACACCAGTGCACAATAAAAGTAGGCTGTACGTTTTTCTTTGGGAACATTGTTTAATGCATCTAATAATTTTTGATTATTGCTTTGATCATTACCGTGTTCACCAGCATAACGCGCAGAATAAATTCCTGGTTGACCGCCAAGAGCATCTACCGATAAGCCAGAGTCATCAGCAATGGACGGCAGTCCTGTTAATTTAGCGGTATGCCGTGCTTTTAAAATAGCGTTTTCAATAAATGTTAAACCTGTTTCGTTAGCATCAGGTACATTAAATTGGCTTTGTGCAACAATATCAAAACCGGCATCAGTGAGTAACCGTTGCAATTCATTGACCTTGCCTTGATTATTGGTTGCTAACACAATTTTTTGCATTTTGACTTCCTTTATATTATTTGTTTATTCATTATTGACTTGAGCTGGTTGTAGCCCACGCTGGCTAATTTTATGTTGAATTTTTAAAAATCAGGTTCGCAACTAAATGTCATACTTTCACCTGTTTTTGGGTGATTAATCGTCAACAATTGAGCGTGTAATAGCAGCCTTTTTGACATTGCAAAAGCATCAGGATGAGCATAGAATTTATCACCTAAAATGGGATGGCCGATGGCTTGCATATGAACACGTAATTGGTGCGACCTGCCTGTAAATGGGAATAATTTTATGCGAGTTGTGTTGTCTGGATTTCTGGATATCACTTGATATTCAGTTAGCGCAGGTTTGCCATTTTCTAAATCAACCATTTGCCTTGGGCGATTAGGCCAATCACAAATTAATGGTAACTCAACACGGCCAATATCTTGCTCAAGATGCCCATGTACGACCGCGATATAAATTTTTTTAGGGATACGTTCTCGAAACTGTTTTTTTATTTCGCGATCAGCTAATTTTGACAGTGCAGCAACCATGATACCGCTGGTTGCCATATCAAGCCGATGAACGGATTCGACATAGCTATATTTTTGTTGCAAACGATGAATAATGCTATCAATAAATTGTGGTTTATTGCCTGAAACTGACAAAATACCGGGTTGTTTATTGACAACCACGATATGGTCATCTTGATATAAAATGGACAGCCAAGGTTCGATAGGCGGGTGATATTCTAAAAGCATTTATATGTGACAATTCGTAAAATAAAATTGCCACACATTCTAACAAACTCAACAAAAAGTGCCAGTTTTATAAATAAAGTTACTTATTCCAAATTGAACCTTTTGGCGATGGAAATATCTGTGAAATTAATACAGCTAAACCAAAAATCAGGTAACAAGCAAAAATAATAATCATCCATTGTGACATTTCAATAGTTAAAAATGTCCAAATTTTATCGGCACAAGAGCCATAAGCTTTAAACATGCTAGGAAGCAACGAGTCTAAGGGGAACCACGAAGGGAATTGAGCGTTAATCGAACAAGTATCACTTAAATTAGGTTCAAATTGTAAATGGGCATGAAATGTTGCTAGCAAAAAGCCTTTATAGGCGCTAACCATCCAAATTAAAATACCGATTAATCGAACAATAATGTTACGAGGAGCAATGAGCCCAACAATGCTAGCTAGCATAATGCCCAAAATAGCACAACGTTGGTAAATACAGAGTGTACAAGGTGCAAGCCCTAAGCTATGTTGAAAATAAAGTGCGGTTATTTCAAAAGCAAGCGTGGAAAAGAACAATAAGAACCAAGCAAATCTACCTTTTGAGTATTGATTAAGCAGTGATAACATACTATTTTATTCCTCCATATTCCGTTATAATCTTTCTTCTTTAATTATACTGAATATAATCTATCTTATTTTTTAATTACGATAGTGTAGTTTATTTTTGAATAATGTAAATGACTTTATCTATAGATGGCGGGTTAATCATTTCTTATGGACTCAATTGTTCCACAACCAAAATTACAAGTCTCATTTGTTACTATTTCAGAGGAAAATGCGACGCAGCGAATTGATAACTTTTTAATCACCTATTTAAAAGGTGTGCCCAAAAGTATGATTTATCGCATTTTAAGAAAAGGTGAAGTGCGTGTTAATAAAAAACGGATCAAACCTGAATATAAATTAAATATTGGCGATGAAATTCGTATCCCACCGGTTCGAATGACAGAAAAAGCCATGCCAGAAATTTCAACCAAGCTAAATAAAGTCGCCGATTTAGAAAAAGCGATTATCTATGAAGATGATGTCTTATTGGCGATTAACAAACCATCCGGTATTGCCGTACATGGTGGCAGTGGTTTAAGTTTTGGGGTAATTGAAGCATTACGAGCTTTAAGACCTGAAGCAAAGTTTTTAGAACTAGTGCATCGCATTGATCGCGAAACTTCAGGGGCGCTATTAATTGCTAAAAAACGCTCCGCATTAAAATCCTTACACGAACAATTACGCCTTAAACAAATGCAGAAAAACTATTTAGCTTTGGTTAAAGGTAATTGGTCTTCTGACTGCAAAGTCATACAAGCGCCATTGCTCAAAAATGTGTTAAAAAGCGGTGAGCGAGTCGTGAAAGTCGATAAAGACGGTAAGCCATCAGAAACACGTTTTAAAGTTGAAGAGCGGTTTGATTTTGCAACTTTAATAAAAGCAAGCCCCGTTACTGGGCGAACACATCAAATCCGCATTCATACACAATATGCTAACCATCCCATTGCTTTTGATGACCGCTATGGCGATAGACAATTTGATGCATTGTTAGCAGGAACAAAGCTTAATCGATTATTTTTACATGCAGCAAGTGTTAAATTTATTCATCCTAAAAGCTTACAAGAAATGCTATTAAATGCACCAATGGATGATACTTTACAGGCTTGTTTAGCCTATCTTAGAAAAGATAAATATAAGCGAACCGATTCTTAAAATAAACAAGGTAGTAAGTGCGAATGAAAGATATTAATTTATACTTAATTAGACATGGCCAAACGGAATGGAACATTAAAGATCAGATGCAAGGATCTCAAAATTCACCGTTAACCGAACAAGGCATTTTGGGTGCTAAAATAACAGGACAATATTTAAAAGATATTCCTTTTATGCAAGCGTACTCAAGCACACAACAACGTGCGATGGAAACACGCGATTATATTGTTAAAGAAAATAATCTTACTATTCCCACTTTTGAGCTTGCCGATCTACGTGAAATGGATTTTGGCATTTGGGAAGGTAAACATGTCCCTCTGTTGAAAAAGACGTTTCCTGAATTTACGACTTATTTAACTGATCCAGCTAATTTCGACGCTTCAGTTAATCAAGGTGAAAATTATCTTGATATACTAACGCGTATGAAGCAAGGATTAAAAACCATTGTTCAAAGCGCGACTCAAGATACGGGTAATATTTTGGTTGTGTCACATGGGACAGTATTACGAATTTTACTTTGTGTGTTAAATGGTGGCGATTGGCGTTTACATCGTGATGAAAATTATTTTCCTCGAATGCTAAATACTAGCATTAGCTTGGTTAATTATAAACAAAGCCATGAGCATCCTGAAGGGGCATTTACGGTAAAATTCTTCAATAATGTAGATCATTTGTCTTAAAAAATAACCTGATTTATCATTTTCTCGACTAATATTATTACAAAAATTAGTCGAGATATGATCATTAAAGATTGTTATCGTTTATAAACAGCATAACGTTTTTGCAACTGTTTTAATTGATTAATTCTTGCATCGATTTTAGAAATCATTATTTGATTGCCTTTGGTTTGATTTTTCGCATTTTGTAGTAATTGTATTGATTGTTGGAATTGACCTTCTAATGCAAGTAACTCTGCTTTAGCACTCATTTCTTGAGCCCTTGAACGTGATCCACCATAAGCTGTAACAAGTAAATCCCAACCATTAGTATCATCATTATGGTCAAAAGTGTAGCGATGCAATAACGTGACGGCTTGTTGGTAATTTCTATTTTTTATATATGCATTAGCAAGATTCAATTGCAAAGCTGAGCTGTCTGGGGCTTTTTTTAATGCGGCTTGTAAGCGAGTAATGGCTGCATCGTTATTGTTGAGCGCCAAATCAATATCAGTCATTAAATCAATATACCAAATATTATTTGGATCGCGGTCTAATAAGGGTTGTAACTGCTGTTTTGCTTTTTGGTTATTACCACTCAAGTTGTCAGCTAATGCGTTACCATAAATAACAGCTGTTTTAGTTTGTTCGTTATTGATCTTTTTGTAATCTTCAAGTAATCGTTTAGCAGCATTTTTATTTTTAGTTATTAAGATTGCTAATCGTGCTTTTGCTAAATAATAATTTAATGATGGCGATACACTTTTTTTACTGTATTGCATTGAGCGATTGCGAATATCCGTTAACCGACTATTGGGTAATGGGTGAGTAAGTAATATTTCAGGCGCTTTACTACTAAAACGGCTTTGATCAGCCAGCTTTTGTAAAAACTCCGATGAAGCATAAGGATCAAACCCTGCTTTGGCAAGCGTTCTTAAACCGACACGATCAGCTTCTTGCTCATTGCTTTGTGTAAAACTAATCATATTTTGAGTTGAACCTGCCATGGTGCTTGTCATCGCGGCCATGCCAGCTTCCGGATTCGCTAATGTTAGCAATAAAGAGCCTAACGTTGCCCCCCAAACATAAGGACTATTTCGACTTTGATTTTCCATCGCTCTGGCTAAATGCCGTTGGGTGACATGACCAATTTCGTGAGCCATAACAGAGGCCAATTGGCTTTCATTATCGGTATCTAATATGAGCTTAGAATGAATGACAACATTTCCACCAAAAAAAGCGAATGCATTAAGTATATCACTTTTCATAATATAGAAATGAAAAGGGGTTTTTACTGATTCTGATTTAGCAACTAATTTTTTACCTAAATCATTAATATATTGGCTTAAAACAGGGTCGTTTATAATTGGAGCATCGGCTCGCAACATTCGTATATAATAATCGCCCATTTCCATTTCTTGGCCAATACTTAATGTTGTAGCAGCAGCGGTACCTATATCGGGTAGGTTAATATTATCAGCATAAACAATAGACGAGCTTTGTAATAATAACGAGGTAGATAGTGCAAATGCGATGGCTTTTTTTAACATTATTTCAACCCATTGATGTAAGATTTTTATTGATTTATTTTAGCCGAAAAAAAGAACAATATCACTTTGAATTTATACTCAACATTTTCTTTGTTAAGTATTTGTGGATGTTTATTTTTGAAAATTAAAAGTAGTTTTGCAAAAAAATCACGTTACGCTAGTCGTTAATTAGTATTGGCTTTATGGCAGCTAAATAATAACAATACAACAGTAATAAGCTAATTACTGTTGTATTGAGGGTAATGATCCCCAATTTTATTATGTTTTATAACTAGTTAGCAAGTTATCTTAATGTTAAGCTAGCTTGCAACGAGTTTTGATAAATTCAATAATATTATCAACTTTTACCATTTCTTTATCGCCACCAGCACGGTGTTTATATTCTACTTCGCCATTATCAAGATTACGCTCACCAATGACAATGGTATGAGGTATACCGATCAATTCAGCATCAGCAAACATGACACCAGGACGTTCTTTACGATCATCAAAAAGCACTTCAATGCCAGCTGCTTGCAGATCTGCGTAAAGTTTTTCGGCTGTCGCTTGCACTTTTTCTGATTTGTGCATATTCATTGGAATGATCACAACACTAAATGGCGCAATAGCTTCTGGCCAAATAATACCTCGATCATCATGGCATTGTTCAATAGCTGCCGCTACAATACGACTAACCCCAATACCATAGCATCCCATAATCATCACATGGTTTTGCCCATCTTCGCCTTGCACTGTCGCTTTCATGGCTTGTGAATATTTTGTGCCAAGTTGGAATATATGCCCAACTTCAATGCCACGTTTGATTTGTAATGTACCTTTGCCATCAGGACTCATATCGCCTTCAACCACATTACGGATATCTTCAATACGTGGTAGGGAAACATCACGCTCCCAATTAATGTTAAAATAGTGTTTGTGATCAATATTAGCGCCTGCGCCAAAATCGCTCATAACAGCAACATCACGATCGATAATAATTGGCATGTTTAAATTAATTGGACCTAATGAACCAGGACCAGCGTTAACTAAAGCACGAATTTCTTCTTCGGTTGCAAATTCAAGGGGTGAAGCAACGATATCAATTTTTTCCGCTTTGATTTCGTTTAAAGTATGATCGCCTCGAACTAATAATGCCACTAACTGATGACCGCTTTCTTTAGTTGCTTTTACCATTAGGGTTTTTACCGTTTTTTCAATTGGCAAATTAAACTGCTGAACTAATTCATCAATCGTTTTTGCATTGGGAGTATCAACCAGTTCCATCGCTTTAGTTGGCTCTGCTCGTTGTTGTGTTGGTGCTAAAGCTTGCGCCATTTCAATATTAGCGGCATAATCTGATTCCGTTGAGAAAACAATATCATCTTCCCCACTATCAGCTAGCACTTGGAATTCATGAGACCAATTACCACCAATCGATCCAGTATCAGCACGTACTGCTCTAAAGTTTAAGCCTGCGCGTGTAAAAATAGCGCTATAGGCTTTATACATATCATCATAAGTTTCTTGTAATGATTCTTGTGAAGTATGGAAAGAATAAGCATCTTTCATAATAAATTCACGCGAACGCATCACCCCAAAGCGAGGACGCACTTCGTCACGGAATTTAGTTTGAATTTGATACACATTAAGAGGTAATTGTTTATATGAGCTAACTTCATTACGCAGTAAATCAGTAATCACTTCTTCATGAGTTGGACCTAATACAAAGTCACGGTCGCCACGATCTTTGATTCGTAATAGCTCAGGTCCATATTGTTCCCAACGACCGCTTTCTTGCCAAATATCAGCAGGCTGTACAACTGGCATTAATACTTCTATTGCGCCAGCTTTATTCATCTCTTCACGGACAATATTTTCTACTTTTTTAAGTACACGGTAACCAGTGGGAAGCCAAGTATATAACCCTGCGGCAACTTTACGGATCATACCGGCACGTAACATTAATTGATGGCTAATGACTTCTGCATCAGCAGGGGTCTCTTTTAACGTAGAAAGAAGATATTTACTGGTTCGCATAAATTTATCCTAGAAAATAATTTATTTAAAAATATATTAAAAAATGCCAATTAGTTTAGCAGTACCTTGCGTAACACTAAAGTAATTTTATTGGTAATTATTGTTAATAAAAAAATTCAATAGTAAATTAACCTGTTATAAATAATAAAATAAAATCAATATGAAGAAATGATAGAGCCTATGTGAATAGAGGATTCTCTATGTTATTATCTTGGCGAATTAGAAAGAGAAGAATATCATTATGGTAAAGACTGTTCTATTTGTAGGCAAATGATCCCATATGAAAATAATAGTATTTATATCAATAATAGTATTTATATCAAAGTAGAGAATAGTTATATAGTTGGCAATAGCCTGATGCGAAAAGTTTATTTGAAGAAAAAACCTGATTATATTTCTTTTGAGCGATTTACTAGAGGAGAACTGTACATTAAGGATTTTAAATCAGGCATTACCTGTACCTTATTATTCATAAGTAAAATCTAATAAAAAATGCATATGGAATTAATAACAATGAAAATAAAAATGTATATTTTATCAGATTTTTATTGGTTTGTATGGTACTCTGCTATCCAATAAAAATTGCTAAATATCACTTAATGGATTTAAGCGATGATGAAATTTCAGGCTTTTTCAACGCTTGATTATATTATTGTTAACACCATAATATACCATCTTATTGTTAATATTTTTTACTTACCTAATGTAAGAATAAACGATAGCTGTTTAAAGGAACAAAATGAACTCAGTTTTCGATATATTTAAAATTGGTATTGGTCCCTCTAGTTCACATACTGTTGGGCCGATGCGAGCTAGTAAGGTTTTTATTGATCAACTTATTAGTGATGGAAAAATGTCATTGGTTACTAAAGTGGTTGCTGATGTCTATGGTTCCCTATCACTTACTGGCAAAGGGCATCATACGGATATCGCTATTATTATGGGGCTTTCTGGTGAAAAGCCAGATACAGTGAATATTGATGAAATTCCAATTTTTATTAAACAAATGAACTGTACCCAGAGCTTGCCGATTTATAAGGGAAATTATGAGATCGCCTTTTCTTTCGATAGCATTATTTTTCATTCTAATTTTTTACCACTTCACGAAAATGGAATGACGCTAACAGCTTATCAAAATGATAAATTAATTGCACAGAAAACTTACTACTCAGTGGGTGGCGGGCAAATTGTGGAAGAAGAATTATTTGGTCAACAAGCGCAAAGCGCCGTAAACTACCCATATCCTTTTTCATCAGCAGTGCAATTACTCCAACATTGCGAAGACAATTCATTGTCTATTTCTAGTATTATGATAAAAAATGAATTAACGCTTCATTCTTATGATGAAATTGAAAGTTATTTTTCTCGCGTTGGGAAAACCATGCTCGATTGCATCCAAAAAGGTATGAAAACAGAGGGATTACTGCCTGGGGCTTTAAAAGTTCCTCGCCGTGCTTATGCACTTTATCGGCAATTGTTAACGAGTAAAAATGATAATGATCCTATGATTATTATTGATTGGATTAATATGTTTGCATTTGCAGTAAGTGAAGAAAATGCAGCTGGTGGACGAGTTGTAACTGCGCCGACTAATGGTGCTTGCGGTATTATTCCCGCAGTACTTGCTTATTATAATAAGTTTATTGATCCTGTAACACCTGATATTTATGCCAAATTCTTTTTAACTTGTGGCGCAATTGGTTTGTTATATCAACAAAACGCTTCTATTTCAGGAGCAGAAGTGGGTTGTCAGGGAGAGGTAGGTGTTGCCTGCTCAATGGCTGCGGCAGGTTTGGCTGAGTTATTAGGCGGTAACCCAGAGCAAGTGTGTATGGCCGCTGAAATTGCGATGGAGCATAATTTAGGTTTAACTTGCGATCCTGTTGATGGACAAGTACAGGTACCTTGTATTGAGAGAAACGCAATTGCTGCGGTTAAATCGATAAATGCAACTCGTATGGCACTAAGGCGTACAACTGCTGCTAAAGTTTCGCTTGATAAGGTTATTGAAACAATGTACGAAACGGGAAAAGATATGAATGCAAAATATCGAGAAACATCTCGTGGTGGATTAGCAATTAAAGTTCACTGTAATTAAGGTGAAGTTATTTGTTGTACTATTTAGATTTGTACTAGCTCAAACCTAATCTGACAGTTACCCGTTTTTATTGGGTGTCTGTCAGGTTAAATCTGGTTCAGATTTTTTTCTTCCCAGATCCGTTTTCCATCAAGCGGGGTTTCCATTGGTGTCCGACCACAGCACATTTTTCCCTGATGAGTTCGTTCATTATTGTAATAATGCAGCCAATTGTCCAGATCTGTTTGGCGTGTTTCTAAATCTGAATAGCGCTTTTTACGGAATGTCACCATATAAAACTCATGTAAAATAGTTTTATGAAAACGCTCGCAGATCCCATTCGTTTGTGGCGACATAGCTTTTGTCTTAGTATGATCAATATCATTAATCGCCAGATAAAGTTGATAATCATGCTTTTCAATACTGCCACAAAACTCCGTTCCTCTATCGGTTAATATTCGAAGCATTGGCAAATGATGGGCATTATAAAATGGTAAGACCTTGTCATTGAGTAAATCGGCTGCTGTAATTGGCGTTTTGGTCACATACAATTTACAATGCACAATTTTAGAATAAGTATCAACAAAAGTCTGTTGATAAACCCGACCGACACTGTAGTGGTTTAATAATTCAAGACACTCAATTAGGTGGTAAACTAATATCATCAAAATGAGGTGAATAATGACAACAAACCGACAAAAATTTACAGTAGAATTTAAACGAGATGCAGCGGCACTGGTAGTTGAGCAAGGGTACAGCGTACAGGAAGCTTGCAGTGCAATGGGGTAAGTGAAACAGCAATGCGTCGCCGTGGTTTGCTCAGTTAAAGTTAGCACTTGAAGGCTATACGCCCGCATCAAAAGCGCTAACCCGAGAACAACAAATAATTCAAACCATGGAGAAAAAGATAAAACGACTTGAATTGGAAAAAGAAATACTAAAAAAGGCTACCGCTCTCTTAATGTCGGAAGAAGACAAAAATATGCGTTGAGCCATCAGTTAAGCGAGCAATACCCCATAAATATTGTCTGCGCATTATTTGCAGTATCTCGAACAGCATTTTATAACTCTCGTTTGCGCCCGGAAAACAAAATCAGGCAACAACGCCGGCAACAGGTTGAAATCCTCTTCAAACAAAGTAGAGACTCAGTAGGCAGTCGAACGATAACCACAAAACTGAACCAGCAAGGTATCAAGATGGGTCGTTATAAGGTGAGAGAATTAATGAAAGAGGCAAAATTATACAGTAAGAAACCCAAAGTAAGGCAATTTAATCGTGCAATCGAGGAACAACTTGAACTGCTCAATAAGCTATCACGGAACTCTAACCCCACTAGCCCAAATCAGGTATGGACAAGTGATATCACTTATATTTGGGCGGGTAGCAGATGGATTTATTTGGCGATAGTCGCCGATTTGTACGTTCGACGGGTAGTAGGTTATAGCGTATCAGATAAAGCCGATAGTCAATTAGTAATTAGTGCATTAGACATGGCTTGGCCTTTACGAGGTAAACCAAAAGCTTTAATGTTCCATTCTGACCAAGGTTGCCAGTATTTATCAGCTGCATTCAGGCATTGCCTTAGTCGTTATGGAATAGTGCACAGTGTTAGCCGTCGTGGTAATTGTTGGGACAATGCGCCTACTGAATGCTTGTTCCGTAGTTTGAAAAGTAAATGGATCCCCAAGGCCGGTTATCGTAGTTTAGCTAAAGCTAAGTCAGACATGTTCTGTTACTTATTCGGTTATTATAACCAAAGACGACCACATAGTTTTAACGCCGGTTTACCACCAGCTATTGCAAAACAACCTAAATTGGTGTTTAAAAATACTTGACCACTACAATAACGATAAAACGTATCTCTTGATACTCCCATCACTTTACAAGCTCTAGACACGTTCTGAAGTTCTTTAGCTAAATTTAATAAGCTTACTTCATGTTTTATGATTTGATTGTTAGTATGAAGCATGAGCGTTACCTCTTGTTGTTTTGATTGTAGATTTGACACCTAATATCAAAACTGGTAACGCTCTCTTTTTCAAGCCCTTTGTCTGGTATGTCCACACTTTTTAGTACCAAAAAGATAAGGTCATAGATTCATTTTATATTCAATGGGTGACTGGTAATTTAAAGACGAATGAAGCCTGTTGTAATTAAACCAATCCACATAGTGATTAAATTGCAACCTGAGTTGTTCAAGTGAATCAAAAATCGTGTTTGACACAAATTCAGTTTTCACCGCTTTAAATGTTGCTTCAGCAACAGCATTATCATAAGGGCATCCCTTATGGCTTAATGAACGCTCAATGCCAAATTCCTTTAAACATTCATCAAGTAGATGATTATCAAATTCTTTTCCTCTATCTGAATGAAATAACTCAACTGAATTTAAGTTAATAGGGATTTGGCTGATAGCATCCATAACCAGTTGAGCATTTTTATGTTTTCCAGCACTTCGTCCCACGATTTCTCGATTGCTTACATCAATAATCACACAAAGGTAATGCCATTGTTGTTTTACTCTCACATAAGTTAAATCAGTCACTAACACTTTTCGTTGTTGGCCTACGGTAAACTCACGATTAAGTTGATTACTTACTGTTGATTCGTTGCTTTGTTCTGTATTAGCACGATATTTTTTACAGGTATATTTTGATACTAATCCGTTTTCTTGCATGATTCGACCAATTCGGCGACGGGATAATAGTATGCTTTTCTCCCTAAGCTCTGCTTGTAGTCGCCTTGTTCCATAGGCTTGATAGTTATCGTTAAATATCGCTTTCACTTTTTTACTAAGCTCTTTGTCTGTTTTTTTACTGGTTAATTGTAGTTGATAATAGAAGCTATTTCTTGACACTTGTAAACATCGACATAACGCACGTAAGCTATATCGATGTTGATTCTCGGTGATTAATTTGATTTTCGTCCTATTATCAACGCCGCTTGCTTTAGGATGTCATTCTCCATTAACAATCGCTTATTCTCTTTACGTAGGGCTATGAGCTCATTTT
>NZ_LZHO01000014.1:0-10874 GCF_001690895.1 Gilliamella sp. Nev5-1
ATAGACAACAATTTGGAAGTGATAACGCTTCGGCTCATTTTAATAAAAACCTCATAAAACCAGAGTTACCAACCGTGACAAAACTTAACATGCAAAACGAGTTATCAAGCATGAACCTATCGCAAATGGCATCAAGCCAACGCGCCGAACTGCTCAATCAATATTATGATAATAACCTTGCGATTAATCTTACTACCGATGAAATCTATCACTATCAAGATAACGCATGGCAACCTATAAGCGATAAACTGTTAATGCGAACGCTAGCCGATTTATTCACTCAATCAGGCGAGCCATTTAACCCTATGCGAATTAGCTCAGCGGTTGAATCGCTCAGGTTATCACTGCCTATAATGGGAACACCTCAGAAAGATTTAATCTGCTTTAAAAATGGCGTATATGAGCTAAAAAGCCAAACCTTTAGACCTCACAATAAGCAAGATTGGCTATTAGTCAGTAATGATATTGATTACTACCCTGTCAAAGAAAATGAATCTTTTGATACTCACGCGCCAAACTTCGCTAAATGGCTAAAAAGAGCATCAGGCAATCAAGATAAGGCTAAAAATATCTTAGCTGCGCTATATATGATATTGGCTAATCGTCATGACTGGCAATTATTCTTAGAGGTTACAGGCGCAGGCGGTAGCGGTAAAAGTGTTTTTGCTGAAATTGCGACGATGTTATCAGGTAAAAACAATACTGTAATAGGCACTATGGACGCATTAGAAAAGGCAAGGGACAGAGCCTTAATCGTGGGTTACTCATTAGTCATATTACCCGACCAACCGCGTTATATGGGTAGTGGTGCAGGATTAAAAGCGATTACTGGCGGTGATGAAGTCGCAATAGACCCAAAACACAAGCAACCCTATTCTTGTAAAATCCCTGCGGTAGTTTTGGTTATCAATAACGAGGCAATGAGATTTAACGAGCGTAACGGCGGTATATCACGGCGTAGGGTTATCTTTCACTTTGGCGAGGTCATCCCTGAAAAAGAGCGAGATTTAAACTTGGTTAGCAAAATAGAGCAAGAACTCCCCTCAATTGTGAGGTTGCTATTAAATGAGTTTACCAGTCCAGCAGAAGCCAAAGAAAGACTACACCAGCAACAACAATCAGACGAAGCGACGGCGATTAAACGCGAATCCGACCACTTGGTAGATTTTTGTAGTTATCTTGATGCGCTTGATTATCCCAATGGTATGTTTATTGGCAATATGGGAATAATGCCCTTTAACCCCCGAAAATATTTATATCATGCTTATATTGAATACATCCGCAATACAGGTTTAAACAATCCGTTATCACTGACGCAATTTGGCACATCGCTTAATTATGCAATGAAAGAAAACGGTAAAGACTACATGCGTAAAAGAGCAAATAAAGGGATGAGGACCAACGTAGAGCTTAATATCAATACTAGTCAAGATTGGCTACCCAAAGCCGAAGAACTAGCTCGTAGTTAATATTTGTTAACCTATGAACCGCCTAATTTGGGCGGTTTTTTGTTGTTCGCTTATGTAAGATAAGATACATTAAATGGGTATTTTCTTATAAATAAAAGGTTTTAAAATTGAGTAATTTATCTCTCGATGAAATTTTATCGCTTTATAGATTTAATCAATATTATGGTTCACCATCAGAATATTTTTATTCTAGTGGCCTAATAATTGATTGGGCTGAAAAACAAGTTATGCAAGGTGATGATTCAGAAATACTATTGATTATTGCTTCTTTGGGACTTGATAAAAAAATAGATAGCGATGAGGTTATGACGTACTTAAAAAGATATCTTTCCGAAAAAAATATTTCTATACCAAGCATTAATTATAGCTGTTTATTTTTCATGAGACTTTTTAGCCAAAAAATTATGATATGTAATAGTTTAGAAGATATTGGCGATCTTCTTCATAGTTTTGTATTCAAATATATAGAATTTGGAAACAGATATTTTCATAGAATAAAGCACTATTGGCTTTTTATCTATTATGATTACTTTGATATGTATGATGGTCTTAATTGTTATTGTGCCGAAAAACAACTTAGTGAAGCAAAACGATATACAAGAATAAAAGCCTTAGCAAAAAGATTTTATTCTTTTTTAAATAATAAAGAAATGGTGGAATATTTAGCTAAACATATATAGCTAGATCTAAATTAATCCATTATTTATCTTGTGGTGAACACCTAAAGTGTACACTTGTGAATAGTAAATATTCAAGTATACACCGCTCAAACCCTTTTAGAATAAGGATTCAAGCAAGTAGTGAACACCGTGAACACTTTTTTATAAAATTTTATTTTTATGGGGGGGAGGTATAAAAAATCTAAAACATAATTAACGGATACCGCTCACCTAGATAAATTTTTACACCGTCAAAATTCTAAAACCAATTTTTTTTAACCTTTCAATTCGGCAAGATTAAAATACCTAATATTGGGGTCACTTTTTGTTTTAGGTATACGTTTAGGTATACGATTCGATTTTTAAAAGTTAATCTTTCAGTATTTCCAGTGTGTTTATCTATATGATTCTGTTTCCCTTGGCCCAATTCAATAAACAGTAACATTCTTTAAAGCCCATTAAAGTACACTAAACCCAATAACAACAAGCCTTAAAAGCAATTTTATTATCCAGTAAGTATCATTAAGGTACATTTACAACCAAATTTTTTAGGTATATGCTTAGGTTATACGGGCGCAGTATACTTATATATCGTATACCTAAAATAGTTATGGCAAGGAAAACGCACCCATTAATAGACACCCAAATAAAAGCCACCAAACCAAGAGATAAAGATTGTAACTACCCCCTAAAATAGTACAGCAAAAAAGTAGAAAATTCTCTATGATAAAAGAAAAGGGGGTTTAATTATGAAAAAATGACTGAACATCAAATCGTCGCTATTTTAAAAGAGGCTGAAGCGGGTATTGCCGTTAAAGAACTGTGCCGTAAATAGGGCATGGGTAATTCAACTTTCTATAAATGGCGAGAAAAATACGGCGGAATGGAAACGTCGGATATCAAACGCTTAAAGGAGCTGGAGGCTGAAAACCGCAAGCTTAAGCTGATGTTTGCCGAACTGAGCTTAAAATCTCAGCTTCAGGAAGAAATCATAAAAAAGCTTTAGTGCCCACCAAGGCACGTAAAACGTGGGCACAGCAACTACAACAAAATCATTCGGTTACTATTGCTATGAGTTGTGCCATTGTTGGTTTAAGCCGTTGTGCTTACTATTATCAACCTAAGTTGCAGGATGACTCGGTGATTGTTTCGGTGTTGAATACTATCACAGACCGGCATTTACGTTGGGATTTTCCTAAATGTTTTAATCGTATCAGAAAGCTCGGCTATCAATGGAATCATAAACGGGTATATCGGGTGTATTGTGAATTAAAGCTTAATCTCAGGGTAAAGCGTAAAAAACGTATTCCTCCACGATGCCCGTAAAGGTTATTAGTCCCCAATAAACAAGGTGAATGTTGGTCAATGGATTTTATGAGTGACAGTAGCCGTAATCAACGTCGCTTTAGGACATTCAATGTCATCGATGACTTTAATCGTGAGGCGTTAGGTATTGATATTGCAGTAAGCTTACCAGCAGGAAGGATTACCCGTTACTTAGATAAATTGGCCGAATATCATGGGTATCCATTAAAAATACGGGTCGATAATGGGCCAGAATTTGCAGGAAAACCTTTACCAACTGGGCTAAATTACATGGTATAACCATTGATTATATCCAGCCCGGTAGCCCTTATCAAAATGGCTATATTGAACGATTTAATCGTACCTATCGTACTGAAGTACTCGATTTATATCTATTTAATAATCTAGAACAAGCAAGAAAGGTAACCGAAGAATGGCTAACCATTTATAACACCGAAAGACCGCATGAGGCATTAAATAACATGACACCGATTGAATACAAAACACTAAAACAGGCTGCTTAATTTTCTACGTAAGTTGTGTACTAAGTTTGGGGTATTTACAAGACGAATACATAAACTCGGTGGTTTTACCCTCCACTGTTTTGCTAGTACGACGGTTAAAAGCATCATAAGTATAAGTGATGATAAGCCCTGTCGGTTTAATCACTTTGATAAGCCGATGCCGGCAGTCGTATTCATAGTGGGTAACTAGACGGTGGTTTTTTCCGCTCTTTTCCGCAATCAGGTTACCAAAGCGGTCATATTCAAAGTGTTTATCACTAAAAAAGGTGTTTATCACTAAAAAAGGTTAACCGGTTGCCTTTGGCAATATTGGCATGAAAAGGCGTGGGGGCTAGCGCTTGGGTTTCACTGATTTTATTACCCGTTGGGTCGTAATCAAACTGCTCGACTTTTTCAGCATTTTTGTATTTAAAGTATAACTTACCCTTCTTGATATAACTTTAGAATTATTTTCTATTTTATTATCTCGAATAAAAAACTGGCAAAGAGATTAAAAATCACCATTAATCTGCTTTACCATACACCACATTTTTATATCATCAGTTAACTGATAGCTAACATAATCATCAGTAATTAATATACTATTTTTAGAAATTTCAAAAGCTTTTAAAAAAGCTTCTTGTAAAACAATTTCAGGAAAAATTTTTTCTAATATTAAGTCAAACCCAATCATTTTTTGTTCCTTTTCCAAACTTCAAGTGCTTTCGATTTGGCCTCTTCAGTTACTTTCATGCTATTCAGTATTTGAGCTGCTTGCTTTCTATTATCAAATTTTTTATAAACGCTAAGAATTTTAAATTCTCCTCTATTAAGTGTGGTAATGCCTTTTCCCGATATGGGAGCTAATGTACCATTCACTTTTAGTAAATATATTCTACTATTTACGGTTATTGGTCGTTTTTAATCATTGCCTACCAGCTTTTAATGTCTGCAACATCTTTAGCTACATCAATAGATGAATCAATTACAAAATTATGTGTTTTTACAGTAGTTTTCTGATTTATATTACGAAATATATTAGGGGAATGGATATCCATTCTAGTAAATTTCGTATATAGTAAATTATGATATTAACAAGTTTTATTTTTTTTATTTACATACTCTTGAAGATATATATCTAGGGGATATGCGGTTCCTAATTCGTATATCTTTCCACTATCTTTATCAATTACAAATGGGCAATTACCTATTAATTGTGTTGAAAAATCACCGGTTTCTAAAAATTCTCTAGATTGAAAACAAAAAAGCCACCCTTCAGAAAACCTATCTATTACAGTAATCTCTACAGGAACGTCGTATTCAGCTAAATAATTTTTAGCTTTATTTATCGCTTCAAAAAAAGTAATCATCAATTAGTCCTTAACAATTTGAAAGATTTAAATTTTACCATATCGGCAGCTTTACCAGTTTGCCCATCTAGAAAACGTATAAAGCCCCTTTGATTCACTACATTGAAAACATGCCCTGGTTGCCCCAGCCCATAAGAACCAAATACAATACCTCTTGCACCAGAGCCTGCATTTGTCATTTGCTCAATAATATTATTAGGGCCATTAACATTTTGAAATTTTGCCCCATATTGTTTTTCTAACACAGATATTGGAACTCCATTTTTTGAATTAATTGGTAAAGCAGAAGCTGGATTACCACCTAATGTTGCATCAGTAACTATCGCACAATTGACGCAATTATGAGTTCTACCTTCTGTAGGATAACCCGGATTTACATCACGTATAGAACCAGCTGTATCATTGATTGTAGTATTGCTTTTCTCCTTTCCAACAACCCCCTCAAACCCATTATTTTCAACCTTAATCAACCCTAACGGATCTATCCAATTTATCGGATCGCCATTGACATATTGATAACTATTTAACCCACCCTGTATACCAAGTGGGTCTTGGGTGATATATCTGCCGGTAAATGGGTCGTAATAACGGTTTAAGTTGTAATGTAACCCCGTCTCCTCATCATAATATTGCCCTTGGAACCTTAACGGATTATCGGGCAGGGAATCTATATCGTCCTGATGGTAGGTTTCGTTTATTATCTGCCCATAAGCATTATACTGGCATTCGTAGAGGGTGTCACCTAAGCTGCCGGTAAGGGCTATGGGTGTGCCGAGGTGGTCGTTTTGATACCAGTAGAGTTTGATGTTATCTTGTTGGGCATTGCCGTGCACAAGGGCTAATGGGCGGTAAGAGTCTAGCTCGTAAAGGTAGCTTTGCCAGTGTTTATCGGTCTCGGCAATAAGTTTACTACCTCGCCAGATAAATTCGGTGGTTTTACCATCCACAGTTTTGCTAGTACGACGGTTAAAGGCATCATAAGTATAGGTGATGATAATCCCTGTCGGTTTAATCACTTTGATAAGTCGATGCCGGCAGTCGTACTCATAGTGGGTGACTAGACTGTGGTTTTTTCCACGCTTTTCCGCAATCAGGTTACCAAAGCGGTCATACTCAAAATGTTTGTCACTAAAAAAGGTTAACCGGTTGCCTTTGGCGATATTGGCATGAAAAGGCATAGGGGCTAGCGCTTGGGTTTCACTGATTTTATTGCCCGTTGGGTCGTAATCAAACTGCTCGACTTTTTCAGCATGATGCTGCTCGGGATTGACCTCAGGATAAGTCACTGTGTGTAGCTGACCGGCGTTATCATAACGATAACGGCGTGGCTGATGCCCGGTGATTTCGGCAAGCTGCCCGTTATAATGATACTGATATTGCCAGATTTAATGCGATAAAAATCAAACAAGATAAGCTAATTGTTAAATTTTTTTTGTTAATTTTAATAAATAAAACATACCCCCACTAATTATGTGGGGATTTCACTATTTACTTTGAATAACGTTCTCTTAATTTATTCATATAAAATTCGATTGAATCTTTATCTTTAGGATGCGCTTCAATATAGCTATTAGATATTATTTGCATAAGTTCAACAAATTTTGGGGGAGATATTGTGGAACTTTCATAATCTCCAAACATAAAACTTACTTCATCAAATTCTTCAGGATTATCCCTGTCTTGGTCTAATGCATAACCACACCCCTCGGACGGTGAACATCCAATTCCTTTGGAAGCATCATATAAAAACTGTAAAAAATTCATTTTTTGTTCTTTATACATTATTTCCAATAAGCTATATAAATCTCCTCCATCATTTTCAATTAATTTTTTTTCAATTTTTTTCAACCATTGTATATTATTTGTCATCTAATACTCCTCGGCGGCATTGTCAAAAATGCATTATTTATTTTATTAGTTTTTGGGTCATGTGTCACTCTGAACCAATAGCCATCTACTTTAATATCATACACGTTCTTTGTCGGATTTGATTGAAAATAATCTTTTGCTTGATGTGCTGCTTTATTTGACATCTCCGCTACTTTTGCATCAGAAAGTATTGCAGGATCATAGGTGGTTTTTCTTTCAACACCTTTGTATCCGGTTACTTTTCCTGCATTTGGTCCATTTCCGGCTATAGCTGGAATTTGATACTCATATTCAATCAACCCAGGATATTGTCTATCTGTGTACTTAGGGTTTACAATTTTAGCACCTGTTATTTCAATAGATTCTAGAAATGCATCTTGATTATGAGCACCAGAAATTGTACCTTGTTTTCGATTTATTACTCCTAATTGTTTATTATGAGTAGTAACATCTGATACAAAAGTATCTGGTACTAATTGTGTATCAGCTTCTTTTCCAACAATCCCCTCAACGCCCTTGTCAGCAACCTTATTGCTGGACATCCGGTTATTATTAAGGTGAGTTAAAACAAGTTCATTATTGAACTTACGATGCAGATCTAAAAAAGATAAAAAAATCCCAACATCAGGCAGAAATTTAACAAGCTTTAATTCTGTTATAAATTAATATTGTGTTTCTCTGCTAGTTCACTAAGCATGATCCCAAATTCTAAAAGATCTTCTCTAGTCCACCCTGTTAAGGTAGGAATTTCATTTACACTGCATGAAACTAAAACAGCAGATTCAAGCTCTCTTATTAAGTTAAACTCCCTCTCACTCATTTGAACATTTAATAAATTATTTTGTTTCTCTAATATCTTCATTTTAAACCTCAGTTAATTCATTGGCGGTGTTTTTTGGATTGGTAAACGTTTAATATAGTTATCCCATCCAATATCATAATCAGGCCTAAATGCTGTACTTTCACCTTTACCCGGATTTCTTATAACAATAATTCTTATATTTGAAGCTAAATAAACAACTCGCCCGTCAGAGTAATAACGTACGTCTGTCGGGTTATTAATAACTTTTTCTACATGTTGTCGGAACTGCTCTCGTGTTCTAATACCTAGGGAATTAAATTCACCTCGTTGTAAAACATGCTTATCAAAAGCATGTCCATTGGCTATTTCTTGAGATGCTAATTGAGCATTTAATTTAGGATTATTGGCGGCATTCTCTGCTCCTGTAGCAGGTTTTGTTACTGTAGCTCCCTTTCCAGCAATGCCCTCAAACCCATTATTTTCAATCTTAATTAACCCTAACGGATCTATCCAATTTATCGGATCGCCATTGACATATTGATAACTATTTAATCCGCCCAGTATACCTAGTGGGTCTTGGGTGATATATCTGCCGGTAAATGGGTCGTAGTAACGGTTTAGGTTGTAATGAAGTCCTGTTTCCTCATCATAATATTGCCCTTGGAACCTTAACGGATTATCGGGCAGGGAATCTATATCGTCCTGATGGTAGGTTTCGTTTATTATCTGACCATAGGCATTATACTGGCATTCGTAGAGGGTGTCACCTAAGCTGCCGGTAAGGGCTATGGGTGTGCCGAGGTGGTCGTTTTGATACCAGTAGAGTTTGATGTTATCTTGTTGGGCATTGCCATGCACAAGGGCTAATGGACGGTAAGAGTCTAGCTCATAAAGGTAGCTTTGCCAGTGTTTATCGTTATCCGTTTCAGCAATAAGTTTACTACCTTGCCACAAATTTGTCTGGAACAAATTTGAACAACGCTTTAGTGTTGGCCCTGCAAGGGTGAGTCTCATGGATGAGACGAATACATAAACTCAGTAGTTTTACCATCTATGGTTTTGCTAGTACGACGGTTAAAGGCATCATAAGTATAGGTGATGATAAGCCCTGTCGGTTTAATCACTTTGATAAGTCGATGCCGGCAGTCGTATTGATAGTGGGTAACCAGACGGTGGTCTTTTCCGCGCTTTTCGGCAATTAGGTTACCAAAGCGGTCATACTCAAAGTGTTTATCACTAAAAAAGGTTAGGCGATTGCCTTTGGCGATATTGGCATGAAAAGGCGTAGGGGCTAGTGCTTGGGTTTCACTGATTTTATTGCCCGTTGGGTCGTAATCAAACTGCTCGACTTTTTCAGCATGATGTTGCTCGGGATTGACCTCAGGGTAAGTCACTGTGTGTAACTGGTCGGCGTTATCATAACGGTAACGGCGTGGCTGATGTCCGGTAATTTCAGCAAGCTGTCCGTTAGGATTGTAGTGATATTGCTGTTGCCAAATTGGCGTTGGCGAGGTCTGGGTGCTAATATCATAACCATGATAACGTTGATGGGCAATAAGTTGCCCTAGTGGGTCATACTGGTAACGGTTAACCAGCCCATTACCCTGACGGCGTTCACACTCTCGCCCTTGTTTATCCCAACGAAAAGCGGCTAATGGCTGGTGGTCGAGTGTCATCCCCATTAGCTGACCCTGATTGTAATGATATTCTAACCATTGCCCATCGGGCAGTTTAGTGCCATTGAGTAAGCCGGTGTTTTCATCGTAGCGATGGCGAATAGTCGCCCAGTTTTGGTGCTCAGCCGTTAAACGACCAACTTCATTATATTCCCATCCTAAAACCGATTGCCCATCGAGTATTTGTGTTAATAATCCATTCTGATTGTAACTATAGTGCTCTTTTATGCCATCAGCTAGCTCTTTTACGATGAGTTTTCCACGGCTATCACGTTGGTAGCGGGTAATGAGCGGTTTTTCATCATGTTGGTTACCATACTCGTGTTTTTCAATTAAATAGCCATTTAAATCGTAATGATAAGTGGTTTTTACCTCGTCAAAACCAATTTCTTCACTCAATTGCCCCGTTGGCGTGTAGCTGAAGCGGTAACGTTCCCCTTTCTGATTTTCAATTTCACTGATTTGTAGATGGATATTATCATAACGAAATTTCAGCCGTTCGCCATCTGGCAGCCGCTTTTCGGTCATTAAATGTAATGGCGAAGCGTAGTCATATTCTGTGACTTTACCCGCTTCATCTTTAAACCAAGTCACTTTGCCATAAGCGTTGTATTGATACTCACGAGTGGTGTTATTCGGGTAGGTGATTTTTGTGATTTGTCCTAAATCGTCATAAGTATAATAGGTCTTGCCCTGTTGTCCATCACTGACGACCGTGAGCCGAAGTAAAGCATCATAGCTAAATTGAAAAAGACGTCCATCGGAAAAGCCTAGCTGTTGTAATTCACCGTTATCTCCCCACGTAAAATGTTGTTCGCTACCATCAGGGTATTGGGTCGATAAACGCTGTCCATCTTCATTATAACGATGACGAGTGAGTAAACCGTCGGGCGTTTCCAACTCAATAATGTCGTCGTGATGGTTATAACGTATTCGCCATATCAGCCCATTTTTTTCAATTCGAATAATTCGTCCACGTTGCCAAGTATAATCTTCATAACTGTTGTCTGGGTAAATAATGGTTTTTAACTCGGCATTAACCGTATATTCATAGTGGGTTTGATGCCCTAACGCATCAATCTCAACGGTTTTCAATCCCTCTTCATTATACTGATAGGTTTTGGTCGCCCCATTAGCATCGGTTTCTGACTGTAACAAACCATCTTTATGGGTGTAACACTTTTGACTGCCATCAGCCATGGTGACAATCACGTTTTCATC
>NZ_LZHO01000015.1:0-19330 GCF_001690895.1 Gilliamella sp. Nev5-1
GCTTTAATCCGGTTGGTGTCGGCCTTGATGCGGGTTATTTTACGGCTCCCATTTGCCATTTACTGCTGGCAGAGCAGATATATCCGGTGTTGGGTTATCGTCGTCCCACCCATGGTGCGAATCCCATCAGAAAAAAGCAGTTTATCTATAACAGTCAAAACGATACTTATACTTGCCCAAACGGGCAAACATTAATATATAAAACTACCAGCAGGGAAGGTTATCGTCATTATCATTCTGATGCAACAACCTGCAAAATCTGTCCGTTATTGTCACAGTGTACACAGAGTAAAAATACACAGAAAGTCATCACACGGCATATCTGGGAAGCAGATAAAGAGAAAGCCAACGAGATTCGTTTAAGTCAGTGGGGTAAAAAAGTCTATGCTCGGCGAAAAGAAACGATAGAGCGCAGCTTTGCTGATGCTAAACAACATCACGGACATCGCTATGCACGATTTAGAGGAAGAGCGCAGGTTCAAATGCAGTGTTTATTGGCCGCAACGGCTCAAAATATCAAGAAAATAGCGATAAAGCTATTTTTGTTACGTTTTTTTAAGCTATTTTTTAATTTATTTAATAAAATCCAAATTAAAAAGCCTATTTATGGTTTAAATAAAAAAATAAACCCAAATTATATCGAGGTTTGTCATCAATCTGAAGCCTTGATATATTCAAGGCTTTTTTCTTTTCATTAAAAATGTTTTTAACAAAATTGTTTAACAAAAAACAACCAACTAATGAATAAATTTGACATTTTCTATTGAAATTCATTTTTTTATTCCCATATAGCAATACATCAATAAATCAAACCATTATGTTAATTTATTCAATTAATACTAACTAGCGATGAACTAATAAGCTAGCGAAATGAAAAAGTTAGTTGATAACAAAGTCATTTTCGCCATTAGCATTAATTGAAATGACTAAATATGATAGAGGAACTAGTCAATGAGTAAGCAAGGTACTGAAACTCGTGGATTTCAATCTGAAGTTAAACAAATTCTACATTTAATGATTCACTCTTTATATTCAAATAAGGAGATTTTTTTAAGAGAACTCATTTCAAACGCATCTGATGCAGCCGATAAATTACGTTTTAAAGCGCTTGAAAACCCAGACCTATATGCTGGTGATGGTGAACTGGGTGTGCGCATTTCTACTAATAAAGAAGCTGGCACATTAACCATTGCTGATAATGGCATTGGTATGACCCGCGATGAAGTGATTGAAAATTTAGGGACTATTGCTAAATCAGGTACTAAAGCATTTTTGGAATCAATTGGTAGCGATCAAGCAAAAGATAGCCAACTCATTGGTCAATTTGGTGTTGGATTTTATTCAGCCTTTATTGTTGCTGACAAAGTTACAGTGAGAACGCGCGCAGCCACAGCCAAAGCTGACGAAGCGGTTATGTGGGAATCTGCTGGTGAAGGTGAATATACCATCTCTGATGATAATAAAGAAACTCGTGGTACCGAAATCACTTTACACTTAAAAGAAGACGAAAAAGAGTTTTTAGACGATTGGCGTTTGCGTTCTATTATTAGCAAATATTCTGATCACATTTCACTCCCTGTTGAAGTGCAAACCACTGACGAAGAAAGCAAAGAAGTGAAATGGGAAAAAGTCAATAAAGCTCAAGCACTTTGGACTCGTAGCAAATCTGAGGTGACCGATGACGAATATAAAGAGTTTTATAAACATTTATCGCATGATTTTGCCGATCCAATAAGCTGGAGTCATAATCGCGTTGAAGGTAAGCAAGAGTATACCAGCTTACTTTATATTCCTGCGAAAGCGCCTTGGGATTTGTGGAATCGTGATAATAAACACGGCTTAAAGCTTTACGTACAACGTGTATTTATTATGGATGATGCCGAACAATTTATGCCTAATTATTTACGCTTTGTAAAAGGTTTAATTGATTCAAACGATCTTCCATTAAATGTATCGCGTGAAATTTTGCAAGATAACAAAATCACACAAAACTTGCGTAATGCATGTACTAAGCGTGTGTTACAAATGCTTGAAAAACTGACTAAAGACGACAAAGAACAATATCAACAATTTTGGAGTGAATTTGGCTTAGTATTAAAAGAAGGTACTGGTGAAGACTTTGCAAACCGTGATGCAATCGCTAAATTACTTCGCTTTGCTTCAACGCATACCGATAGCGATGTGCAAACGGTGTCACTAGAAGATTACATTAGCCGTATGCAAGAAGGTCAAGAGAAGATCTATTACATTACCGCTGATAGCTATGGTGCGGCAAAAAATAGTCCTCATCTTGAGCTATTCCACAAAAAAGGTATTGAAGTATTATTATTATCTGATCGCATTGATGAATGGATGATGAGCAATTTAACGGAATTTGATGGTAAACAATTCCAATCAATCAGTAAATCCGACGAATCTATTGAAAAGCTTGCCGATCAAGATACAGAAGAGCAAAAACAAGTTGAAAAAGAACTTGAGCCATTTATTGAACGAGTCAAAAACACATTAGGCGATAAGGTGAAAGACGTTAAATTAACTCATCGGTTAACTGATACACCTGCAATTGTCACCACAGCCGCTGACGAAATGAGTACACAAATGGCTAAATTGTTTGCTGCTGCAGGTCAAAAAGCGCCAGAAATCAAATATACGTTTGAAATCAATCCAGATCATAAATTGGTTAAACGTATTGTCGATACGCAAGATGAAAGCGCATTTAATGACTGGGTTGAATTATTGCTTGATCAGGCTTTACTTGCGGAAAAAGGTTCGTTAAGTGATCCAAGTAAGTTTATTCAAACCATGAATAAATTATTGGCGCAATAATCAGATAATATTGCCTATATCAGCCTCGATAAGTTAGCGCTATCGAGGCTTTTTTATTCGCATTTATTCGCAAGAATCATAATATTTAAATAAATATTATGATTCTTGTCACATTTTTTTGTTTTTCTTCTTTCGATTTTTTTATGACGATTCATAATAAACCAACATAAGGAATTGATCATATCTAATGAAAGTTTATAAAATATTAAATAACAATGTTATTGTTACACTTGATGATAAAGGCAGTGAATTAATTGTCACTGGGCGTGGAATTGGGTTTAAAAAGCGTGAAGGCGATTTAATCGATCCTAGTCAGATAGAAAAGCAGTTTTCACTAGATAATAAAGTCATATTGCCAAAATTTAAAGAATTGCTTTCAGAAATCCCTTTTGAAGTATTGACGACATCTGAAGTTATCATTAATCATGCAAAAAAATGTATAGATGGCAAATTGCAAGATAGCATTTATATTTCGTTAACAGATCATATCCATTTTGCCATTGAGCGCCATAAACAAGGATTTAATATACCCAACGGTTTTTTATGGGAGATCAAAAAATTTTACCCTAAGGAGTTTCAAATTGGTTTATACGCCTTATCAATTATAAAAAAGCGGTTATCAATTGAGTTACCCGAAGACGAAGCGGGTTTTATTACTTTTCATATCATCAATGCACAATTAAATGGCACCATGCCCAATATTGTCAACATGACAAAAATCATGCGTGAAATCCTTAATATCGTAAAATATCATTTTAAATTTGAATATGATGAAGATTGTTTGTCCTATCAGCGCTTTGTTACCCATTTAAAATTTTTTGCTCACCGTATCTTAAGTCAAAACAAACAAACACAACAAGATAGCTCCTTATATGAATTAATTCGGCAAAAGTATGAGCTAGCCTATCTTTGTACTAAACAGATCGATTTACATTTAATACAACAATACCAGCACCCTTTAACTGACGATGAAAGTTTATATTTAACCATACATATCGAACGATTGCGCATGGAACTTAAAAAACAATAATGTGATATGAGTCACATTTTAATCATTATATTTCAAATCACTATGTTCATCCAGCCTAAATTATGTTAGCTTAAGTCAATCATTTTTGGATTGTTATTGCATAGTATAAAATGAATTGCTATGTGAGCAAAACCTGAGCACCTCTCTTAAAGAGGGACTTAGGTTTTTTTTTGCATAAAAAAGGATAAGGTATGAAAAATAAACAACTTGCCGAGTCAATTATTGAACTTGTAGGCGGTAAGGAAAACATTATCAGCCTAGTGCACTGTGCAACTAGACTTAGATTTGCATTAAAAGATGAATCAAAAGCAGACGCAGAAGCAATAAAAAAACAAGTTGGTGTGATTACTGTTGTACAAAGTGGTGGGCAATTTCAGGTTGTTATCGGCAATAATGTTGCAGATGTATTTAGTGATATTATGGCACTAACAAACCTTAGTGAAAAACCAGCAACGGAGACACCAGCAGGCACTAAAAAAGGTGTAATGTCAAAACTGATTGATTTAGTGTCAGGCATTTTTATTCCTGCCTTAGTGGTACTTGTCGCTGGGGGAATTTTCAAAGGAATAATTTCGATGTTACAAATGATGGAAGTTGTTACAACTAACACGCCAACTTACAACTTCTTAAATGCAATTGCCGATGCACCTTTTTATTATTTACCAATAATTCTTGGTTTTTCAGCCGTTAAAAAATTTGGCGGTAATCCTTATGTCGGTATGGCATTAGGTGGGGCGTTAGTTCATCCTAGTGTTGTTGGTATGTTAGGTAATGCTTTTGAATTAAAAACCGAGTTTTTCAGTATTCCTATTGAATTAATTCCTTATCCTTCATCGGTTTTTCCGGTAATTTTAGCAGCGTGGTTCTATTCATTATTAGAACGTAACTTTAACAAGATCATGCATGATTCGTTCAAAAAATTTATTTCACCACTATTTGGTTTGATAATTACCGTGCCATTAACTTTTGCCGCCATTGGTCCAGTAGTGTCATTTTTGAGTAATATTGTTGCTAGCGGTATCCTCTATGTTTATGAACTTAACTCCGTCATTGCTTCCATGATTTTAGCAGGGCTTTGGCAGGTAATGGTTGTTTTTGGCATCCATTGGGGATTAGTACCATTTTCGATGAACAATATCTCGCTGAAGCAAGAAGATTTTATGATCCCAATCTTATTCCCTGCGGTATTTGCCCAAGTCGGTGCTGTATTGGCGGTTATGTTACGTAGTAAAGATCAACAAGTTAGAGCGTTAGCTAGTTCTTCTGTATTATCAGGGATTTTCGGGGTAACAGAGCCAGCAATTTATGGGGTTAACTTACCACTAAAACGCCCATTTATCATCGGCTGTGTCTCCGCAATGATCGGTGGTGGTATTGTTGGTTATTTTCATTCAGTTATCTACTCATTCAGCTTTATTAGTATCTTTTCTTTCTTACAATTAATCCCACCAACAGGAATTGGCGCACAATTTTATGCAGTTCTGTTTGGTTCGATTATCTCATTTGTTATTGCCACAATCGTTACTTATCTATTTGGTATTCCAAAAGATAAAAAAGCAGACGATGCACAGCCAGCACAAAGCAATGAAGCAAATAACAAAGTTAATGAAGTTAAACAAGCCATCGTTGCTATTTCAAGCCCAATGACAGGAAAACTAATTGATTTAAAAGAAGTAAATGACCCAACTTTTGCTAGTGAATTAATGGGTAAAGGTGTCGCAATCATTCCAACAGTCGGTCAAGCAGTAGCGCCTGACGATGGTGAAGTCGTTTCACTTTTTAGAACTAAACACGCCATTGGTTTTCAAACAGATTCTGGAGCCGAACTATTAATCCATATTGGTATTGATACCGTAAAATTAGATGGGCAACATTTCCAAGCACACATCGAAGCTGGTAGTAAAGTAAAAAAAGGTGATTTATTAGTGAGCTTTGATATAGAAGCCATTAAACAAGCTGGTTTCGAAGTCACCACACCAATTATTATTACTAACAGTGATAGTTATCAAGATATACAACGTATTTTTAAACATGAAAATATACAAAGTGGAGAGGCTTTATTAGCGTTATCCCAAAATAAGGAGTAAAAATGTCAACACAATTTCCTAATAATTTTCTTTGGGGAGGTGCCATTGCCGCCAATCAGGTTGAAGGCGCTTATCGTGAAAAAGGTAAAGGCTTATCAACATCAGATTGCACACCCAATGGTTTGTTTGGTGATATTATCAATCGCAATGAAACCAAGATTTCCAGTATAAAAGACAACGCTATCGATTTTTATCATCGTTACCCAGAAGATATTGCCCTATTTGCTGAAATGGGATTTACATGTTTACGCACATCAATTGCTTGGACACGCATATTTCCGAATGGAGACGAAGAACAACCCAATGAAGCTGGGCTAGCCTTTTATGATAAATTATTTGATGAAATGGCAAAGCACAACATCACGCCATTAGTCACTTTATCACATTATGAAATGCCCTATTATCTTGTCACTCAATATGGCGGTTGGGGCAATCGTAAAGTGATCGAATTTTTTACTCGTTATGCTAAAACCGTTTTTGCACGTTATAAAGATAAAGTTAAATATTGGTTAACTTTCAATGAAATCAATATGTCATTGCATGAACCGTTTACGGGTGTAGGCTTGGATAGAAACAGCACCAAACAACAAATCTACCAAGCGATTCATCATCAATTAGTTGCCAGTAGCCGAGCGGTTAAACTTTGTCATCAAATGATCCCTGATGCCAAAATTGGCAATATGTTATTAGGTGCTGTTGCTTATCCGCTTACGCCAAAACCAGAAGATGTGTGGGCTACTCATCAGGAAAATCATGGTTGGCTATTCTTTGGCGATGTGCAAGTGCGTGGCTATTACCCAACTTATATGAATCGCTTTTTTAAAGAAAACAGCATCCACCTTGATATTACCGAGCAAGATAAAGAAGATCTGCAAGAAACGGTCGATTTTGTTTCATTTAGCTATTACATGAGTTGCTGTGCAACTTCAGATGAATCACAAAAAACTAAAGGTAACATTTTAGACATGGTTCCTAATCCTTACCTTAAAGCATCAGAATGGGGATGGCAAATCGATCCTGTTGGAATTCGTTACTTGCTTAATTTACTTTATGAACGTTATCAAAAACCATTATTTATTGTCGAAAATGGTTTAGGCGCTAAAGATAAATTAGAAGCTGATGGCACTATCAATGATGATTATCGAATAAATTATATGAATGATCATTTAGTGCAAATTCGAGAAGCCATTAATGATGGTGTTGAAGTGATGGGATACACTAGCTGGGGACCAATAGATCTTATCAGTGCATCGAAAGCAGAAGTGACTAAACGTTATGGGTTTATCTATGTAGATTTAAACCAAGATGGCTCAGGAACACTAAATCGCTATAAAAAGAAAAGCTTCTATTGGTATCAATCAGTAATTGCATCGAAAGGTGAAAATTTAAAAAAATAAGGTAATTTAAAGAGGGGGAATTGTCCATATCAATTCCCTATTTTTTCCCAATAACAATATCGCAATATGTAGCTAGACAAACAATTAGCCTAATAGAAAAATAAAAATATATTATTAATCATAATTACTATAAAACGACATTAATAAAAAATTCAACTTTAACATATTGGATTGTTACTGCTTTTAGCAAGCAAAACCTAAATATTAATTAGAGCATTGTTCTCCGATTTAACATTTAGTTTTTTTTAAATATAAAAATAAGTTAGGAAAAATAACAATGAAAATAAAATATCTAATAATGATGTTAATAGGGATATCAAGTTGTTCTATATTTGCAAATGAAACCATCAATAGCTCAATCTTAGATAATGCATTTTTTAAAGATTCTAAATTTGATTTTTCAACTCGTAATCACTGGAAGTATTTAAAAGAAAATGCCGCCCAACCAAAAGAAGTTCATAGTGCTTGGGGGCAAGCATTTACTTTTGATTATAAATCAGGCTATTTACTTGATATAATTGGTTTTGATGTAACATATAGCAATATAATTAAGTTAGGTGCGAGCGATTATTTTGTGACCCGTAATTTACTGTATAATGATGGTAAAAGCTATAACAAACACCATGCCCACGGCTTTAATAAATTTACCCAACGTTATGCAAAAGTTAAACTGGGCAATGACGCCATTAATTTCAATGGTAAAGCGGGTTGGCATAGTCTGAAAGATTTAGGTGTAATTAGTTCAACTCAGCACCTGACTCGGAATAGTTATCTTGGTTATAGTGGTATTTTTAAATATGATAATATTTACTTTTCATTAGCTTATATAAATAGCACCCTACCACGAGAATCATCTAAAAAATTACATTTTTTAACCAATGACCGTAAAAAAGTCATTAATAATATTTCCACAGCAGAAATTGCTTACAAAGATAAAAATATCACTTTAGATTATTCTTATGGCGTTGCCAAAGATTACCTAAGACGCCATGCAATTGAATTATCCTATAAGCCAATACAAAAACTCATTTTAGGTGGGCAATTCTATGGTAGCTATGCACTCGATAATTATGATGCTATGAAACAAAACAAAAAAGAGTTTGAAGATCATGCTTGGCATTATGCAACTGATGTTGAATGGAAAGAGCAAGATTGGAGTGTCAAAGTTGGATTGGCTTATACCGATGCCAATAAACACAATGCTCTAGGCCATTATAATCGACATTTAGGTAAAAATACGCGGGCGCGTTTTAATGGTCTTGCGGCTGCAGGCGCAGATTATATGCGAGACGGAGAGCTCGTACTAACCACCGTAATGAGTTACGATTTTGTTAAAGATAATAGTACAGGTTTATATATGAATTATGGCCAATTTAACTACAAACATAATACATTAAAAAATGGCGAAGTTAACGTTTTTGATATATGGAAACCAACTAGTGGCGCTTTTAAAAATTTTTCTATTTTATCAAAGGTCGGATATGGTTGGTCTTATAAAACAGTCAGTGCCTCAGACCTTACACCTAAACTTAGACACGGAAAATACCAACGTTCACCTTCACTTTCGGCGGAAACGGTAATTGATTACCGATTTAATTTATTATAAAGAGGACAAAACAATGAAAAAATTTATTATATTAATTAGCACATTAATTATTTCAATAACAACCTTATCACAAGCTTTTGCTGATGATGTATATCTCTATGTCACTCGCCATGGTAAAACTATGTTTAATAACGTACATCGTGCTCAAGGCTGGTCTGATACGCCACTAACCAAACCAGGGGTTGAAGTGGCCGAACAACTAGGACGCGGTTTAAAAGATGTTAAATTTATTTCGGCTTATTCTAGTGATTTAGGTCGAGCACGACAAACTGCCCGCATTGTTTTAGAAACTAAAGGTGACAAAATTCAAATTAATGAAATGGAAGGATTGCGTGAAGCCTGTTTTGGTGATTATGAAGGTGATCTTGATCCTAATATGTGGAATCCTGCTGCAAAATATTTAGGTTATGCATCTGATAAAGATCTAATGGATGACATGGCAAAAGGTAAAGTTACCCTAAAAAAAATGATGAATGCTATTGCTGCAGTTGAAAAATCAGGCGAAGCCGAAGACTACAATAAAGTAAAAACGCGTATGCAAGCATCATTAAAAACTATTGCTGAATCAGCCAAAGCGCAAGGTGGGGGTAATGTTTTAGTGGTCTCTCATGGCATGGCAATTATGGCTATGGTTGAAGAATGGCTAGATAAACCAATTACAGCAGGATTAGGCAACGCCAGTGTCACTAAAATTCGTTATACCGACGATGGTAAATTTATTGTTGAAAGCCTTGGAGATATGAGCTACGTCGAAAAAGGTAAAAATCAAGCAAAATAACTTCAAAATATATGGCTCACCAATGAGCCATATTCCACATTTACTATTAGCTAATAATATTAATCGATAAATTTGTAGTATTTATCGCTATAAACAAGCATAATCTAATATCGTATTTATTAAATATTACTAAAAGGCCTATATGTTTTATTTATGCAATTATTCATCTCCAGTAGGGCTAATAACCCTAGCCAGTCAACAAAATAAGTTAGTTGGGGCTTGGATTGAAGGTGAAAAATATTTTGGTCATATACTCAACACACCAACCGAAGAAAAACCTAATTTACCCATTTTTAACTCAACAAAAAAATGGCTTGATGATTATTTTTTAGGAAAGAAACCGGATCTATCTCAACTCGAACTTGCACTAAATGGCACACCTTTTCGACACCTAGTATGGGAATTTTTATGTGAAATTCCATATGGCAAGGTCACAACTTATGGCGATATCGCAAAACAGATCGCTCTTAAAACAAACAAAGCAAGCATGTCTAGCCAAGCCGTAGGTGGGGCTGTTGGTCATAATCCCATATCAATCATTATTCCCTGCCATCGAGTTATCGGTGCAAATGGCAACTTAACAGGATATGCAGGCGGGATTGATAAAAAAATAGCCCTACTTAAATACGAAGGTATAGATACCTCTCAATTTCATCTTCCAACTAAAAGTACCGCCATTTAGAGAATAAAAATTGCACTAACTTAATATTCATTGTTTTTTAAAACACTTATTTTGATACTGAGATATGAAACTACCTGAAGTTTCTTGATATGAAATAAATTTTTCGATGTACTCTTTTTAAAAGATTGAGTTCATTTGATATTAAAAAAATGACTTAATTAGTTTATACTCAAACTCGTAAACATGACTAATTAAAGCGATTAAATAATGATCTTAGCTATAGAAATTAATTATTTAACCCACTCAAATTTAAAATAATACCTACGGATAGGGAATAATGAAAATTAAAAATATACCACTTGTTTTACTTTTAATACTCTCTTCTCCTGTATTAGGTTCAACCTATGTTTACAAAGGCCATATTGCCAATAAAGAAATAACGTTATATTCAGACAGCAATTTTATCAATGCTTTTTGGGTTGATAAAGATGATCATAAACAAATACAACACCCATTATCCTCTGATTGTAAGTTTATTAGCTCATGCGATAATGTAAGCAAGCAAACTGATTTAACGCTTTATGATGATACCGATATTTATATCGATAACAATACTAACCAAATAAAGTTTAAAGACTCAATCAGTTATTTTAAATTTAATCATATATGGGCAGAACAGAACAAGGCGCCAAAAATTTTTAACCAGAATTTGATGGGTTATTGGTTTGATGGCAAGAAAAACCAACAATATACGGTAACTTTACAAAAGCAATTTGAAATAAGTAATAAAAAAGAGGATGAATTTAATCATTTAGAATTATTACAATCTGATTCATCTGATAAAGCCTATTTTACTGCGGTATTATCGAAAAAAAAACAAGAAAAAATTAGACTGGTTGGTATTAATATTTATGCCAAAAATAACCATCAATTACTACAAAAAATAAGAAATTTAAATTATAGCTACAATTACTTTAACAGTATTGAGTTAAAAGATATCAATTTTGATGGTCAACTTGATTTAGCCATTAAAAAATATCCTTCACAGTCTAGATTAGGAGACAACGAAGATTACTATATTAATGTCAATGGTAAATTTGTTGCAACAAACTTATGGGGCAGTAATATCTATTTTAACTCAAAAGATAACACAGCTACGGGTCAAAAAGATTGTTACGATTATAATGAAAAACAACAAAAGATTTTGACAACAATACAAAGTATCTACCATTATAAAAAACACCAATATATCCATATGAAAAACAGCTGTCAGTTAAAAAATATTGATACCAACCAAGACAGACAATGCAATGACAATGAATATAATAATTGTTTGCTAAAAAGAAATAATATTCATTTTGATAATCCCCACTACATTGATGAGGATAATATACTCTATAAAAATATGGTATGGTATAAAGGTAAAATGATTGATGGCTATGTATATGATGATGATTAATTTAAATGGCTACAACTTAGTGTAAGATATATTATAAAGATGAAAACATTACATATTGATCTTATTGATATCATTAATAATGGCGGTTTTTTAAAAAGCTTACCTTGTTTAAAAAGAGAGGCTTTTCTTCATCATTGCCAAATAGAAACAATGAAACCAGCAATTTTATACACGGCTAAAATAGGGATTTTGATATCGAAATAGGCATATCCCAAAAAGGGGATAACAACTACGAACTACTTAACTTATCAGAGGATAAACAAGCCTTGAGTGATATAGCTATTGATGATAAAAATGGAATAATGAAAACCAATTTTAATGATTTGTTATCCTCTAATATCATTCAATCATTACCAAAGTATACAGTAAACCATATAGATGATATAGGACAAATTTAAATACTTTTCTACAGTGGAAGCACGCTAATTTATCAAAATACTAATTTACCGCCAGTATTGATATCAAACACATTAACAGTGGAGATTTTTTAAATTTAAAATTCGTTAACCAACCATTAACATATTACCTAATCTATTGATTTTAAATTCTGTTAATAAACTTTGGTTTATTACGCTGACCAAAGTTCGCAATGACGAATAAGATGAAGCAAGCAAAATGGATAAGCCAAACTCACTTGCATAGTTATTTAAATATTACAGTTCTATTGGATGTAATATCACTTTATCAGGCGTAGTAAAAAATGAGACATAAGCGCCAACTTCACATGTGTCAGATGTTTCTATAAAAACAATATCATTTGCAACTGACAAAACTAAAACCCCTTTATCTTCACAAGATATTACTTTTGCATTAAACACGATGTTGTTATCAATCAAATTGATGTAAGCTTCATGTTTTTTGCCAAGTGTTATATTTCTACTCCATTGAAAAAAATCGTTAATATCTAATTCAACATGATAAGCCACGTTTAATAATGGTTTATTTTCCCCCAAATAGCAACGCCATAACCTAAGTCAGATTCAAACTCAACTAAACGCTTGTCTATTCTATTTTTTAAAGTAATTTTCATTTTGGTAATACGATTTTAATCTCTCTATTATCAACATCTATTACACTAGCAAATTGCATAAATTAATATTTTTTCATGATAAAGATGTCATACTATCTAAACCCTTACAAGACATTTAGGTATTATAAATGATTCGCCATTCTTCGGTTATGCTTCTTGCTTGATTGAGATTATTAACATCAAATTTGATGTAATCAATTAGTTTCGCACTCAAACGGTATAGAATACTGAATATTTTTTATAAAAATATAAATCCCAAAAGAAATAAATAAAATCTTTAACGTAAAATTGATGAGTAAATGGAAAAAGATTTAGGTATAGCTAATTTACATAATGGATAAAATGATATTGTTAACCTTGGTAGTAAACATATCAGGCATACAAAATCAACAAAATATGACAATTATCAAAAACGACTCTTGTATGATCCTTATATAACTAGCCATCTAGATTTTCAATGCTTTAACAAAAATCGTTACTTGGACTTCTTTTAATATGGATATAATTTGGTGTTCTGTCATTTTTTCACAACTAAATCCGCTATTATTTCTACCATTAAAGATATTCTACTTTTAGCTGTACCATTTTAGGCAAGCATTACGTAAACTTGCGTATTAATATTTATCTGAATAGAGACTTAATTCCCAGCATTTACCTAATTTAGGTTTGATATTTTCACTATATTTAGTAGCAATTAATCCTCCTCAATGCATTTATCATTAATAATCGATAGCACACTGAATTGATTAAATTGCTTTTTTAATGTGTTATATTTATCTAGCTTATCAACATTTTTTCCATTGATAAAAGAAGCTTCAATCAGTGTATTGAACTGTTTATATTCTTCATTCAACCACTCATTGGATAGTGAAATATAATTATCTTTAATAGTCAATTTATCCGCATAAGCTCCAGAGTAAGAAAAGTACACGCCAAAATAAAAACTATCATGTTCACAGAAAGTTATATCTAATTGACTATTCAAAAATTCACTTATTTCTTCTTTAGATTTATCACTACCGTATGTTACAAAGTATGATTTTTTCATTTATCACTCATCATATATCTTAGAAAGCCATGTAAAAAAACCACAAACTCAACTAACTTTGTTAAGGGGATATGTGCTATTTCTAAGTGATTAATTCGCCATTTTAGGCAAGATCAAGCTAATAAATTTAACAATTATCACAAAAGCCCATCTTCTTTAAATTTAGCAAGCACTTTGCGCCCTTTGTCAGAAAGCTCTAGTTTTTTAAGATAACTAGCAATCATGTTTTTTGGTAAACCCCAAAAAACTTTAGGATATACCAACCAAAAGCCTAATGTTTCATCAGGAAAAGGAATGTTAGGATTATTATATTCATCTTCATCAGGATCATAATCGTCCTCGGCTTCACTTTTAATAATCATTGATAAAAAGGTATCAAACGAATTTGTAACAAACTTCAGATTAGTATTTTGTTCTAGATAACCGCCTTTTACAGACATATCAAAATAAAGATCATTCACTTCATGATCCCAATAATAAACTTCGCCATTTGGGCTTAAGCAAAGCAAATCGCCGTAATTAAGCGTTGCTACGGCAAAATAATCCTCAGGTATCCTATTTAAATAGACATCGTTGGTAGCTAATAAATCTTCTCTATCTTCCTTTGAAAAACCCAAAATGACCTCTAAGGGCAATGATTCGCCCTCACAATCAATACAGTAGTCAATATTGGCTTCATTATCAAAAACAACAACATTATATTTTTTCAAAAAATCAATATAAGCATTGCTTGAAGGTGTTTTTAATTTTAACGCTGAAATGCGTTTATCTATATTTTTAGGAACACTATATTTTGATTTAAACACTCTAACTCCTGAAATACTGCTTAATATAAAGACTGGCACGCCTACATGTTAAAAGTGATAATATGATTTGTACCAATAAAATATCATTTAATGCACATTAAAATTAATTTGCACTATATATATTTTGCTATTACTTTACTATGACAGGTATTGTTTGTGTTTTTGGGCTTGGTACTGACGTATCTATTTTTAACTCAGGTAGTTCAACATTTTGGTCTGTTACTTTTACTTTTGTTTTTGTCGATTTATTATTTACCTTTTTATTTGTAGATTTAGAGGATTTTGTTGATACACCATCTAAACGTACATAGAAGATATTCTTTTGTCCATTATCACAAAATCCAACGAGCTTTCCTTCATGCTGTTGTTGCGATTGATCGGTTGGCACGAGTTTCAATTGAAATTTAGCCTGATCAACACCGTTGTTTTTAATTTTTTCAGCAATTTTGCCACTCACTTCATCACAATTTGATGCTAAAGACAACATAGGCAATCCAAGTAAAAATATACCAATTATTTTTTTCATTCCTTTCATTCCTTTCTATGTAGTTTGATTAGTATGGGTATTATAACCTATTAGATAAATAGATAAACTGTATATTTTTATTCAATTATTTTCTAGCAAAAGCCTAGTTGACCAGAATAAATCTAAAAAATCTTATATTTTATTAATCTTATTTAAAAAGATTTCATCTGCTGGATTTTCCTATGTTATTTACACATTCTGGTTAAAATAAAATTCAATTTTGATTGATTTTATTTGCTTGGTAAAGTTTAATAAAAGTATACTCAACTGTTATTTGTATTCAGCGCCATTATCTGAGTAAATACCATCAACGGTATGAGGGTATTTGTGCTAATGTAACTATCCCCCTAAAATAACACGGCCAAAAGTAGAAAATCCTCGCTGTTTTCAAGTAAGGATTTTTATAATGATGATCGCTTAATGATAAGTAATAAATTATGGTTTAATATAATGTAACAAATTAAATCATTAATCTTTTATATCACGCTATAAATTTAATACTGAGTATACAAATAGTTTTTCATTGTTATTTGCTTTATCATAATGATATGTGATTGGTTTATCATAAATTACATAAGCATAAATTTTACAATGAATAATCATTCATCCCATGTGGATAGCTCAAAATCTCATCCAAATTCAAATTATTTTTTGCTAAGTAACTAAATAAATCATCGATTGAATTGATATATTTAAATTCGCCAACCCATTCGTAGCAAGGATCAAATCCATTTTCAATATCTTCCATTAAAAAAGAATTCTGACGGACTTTAAATTTAGCTTCCGATTTTTCACATATCTTCTTTTTATATTCAGGCAAAAAATTTGCATCCCAATCCATTACGAATCACCCCTTTACAAAGTAAATGAAGGATCAACCTGAATTTGCAAGCTAATCTCAAGCCAAAATCCAAGCGCTTTATCATTATAAATCAATTAATTAAATAAAACATCTCCTTATAAAAGATGGGTGAGATTGTCTTTGTGCATTATATGCACTCCTATATTTATGGATCCCATTGGAAAAAGATATGTATAATTTTGCCACTCTTTTCGTGTATTTGAAGATGGGGTTGAATTCCATCTGGATTCTTTAAAAGCGCGATTAAATTTTTAGCAGAAAGGCCTTTTTCACCAGTCATATTTAAATATTTATCACCTAAATTGTAATAGTCTTTATTTAATCTGACGCTTGAATTATTTTATAACACAAAAAGTAGAGTCAGAAATAAATCAAACAGCAAAAATCATCAAACCAAAATTAGCACTTTTAGAATTAGACAAGCAACTTGGTAACGTTCAACAAGCCTATAAAGTCATGGGATATAGTCAAGATAGTTATTATCGCTTTAAAAAACTGTATGACCAAGAAAGAGAGCTTGCTCTTCAAGAAATCAGTCGTAAAAAACCTATCGAAAAAAATCGGGTAGAGCCACATATTGAACAAGCTGTTGTCAATATGGCCTATGAATATCCTGCTTATGGCCAACATCAGGGTCCAATCAATTCCGTCAACAAGGGATATTATTTTCAGGCAGTGGTGCACGTTCAATTTGGCTACGTCACGATTTAGCAAGTTTTAAAAAGCACCTAATCGCCTTAGAAACCAAAGCGACACAAGAAGGTTATGTATTGACAGAAAACCAATTGCGAGCACTAGAAAAAGCTAAATTATCACGTTAAGCCATGGTGAAATAGAAGCGCAACATTTGTTAAAATAAATTCCGATGAGTAGTTAGTGTTTGTCAGATTAAGTTTGAGCTACTACACACCATATTTAATATGGTGTCAAAATTCTACATATTGGCCATATGATAAAAGCTAAAAAATAGTTCAAACTTGCGTTTTCTATCTTTTTGAATCGCTAAATATTTGCTTTTTATGTCACATCACCATAAAAAGCACTAACACAACCCTTACCAAAATATTATACGTTGCCCCAGCTATCATTTTTTGTTTTGGTAATATTGTGCTGTTCATATTGTTCTGGCAATACCCAGTCCTTAGCTGAACGACCACGCATACAATAATAATAGATTTCAATATATTCAAATAGTGCTTTGTTGGTTAGCATCCTCGGTCACTGCGAACGAGCATATTTTTAAGAAAGTAACGCCGAAACAAAGCTTGCTTTAATGTATTACAGACTAAATGACGGTCTAGATAACGACTCGTTTGCCTAGATTTTCGATATTATGAGAGTTGATATTCCCCCATAAAATCGTTCAGGTAGAGCATTGATTTTATTTAGTTTTTTTGATTTAATAATTTTTATAAAATCAAGTACTTATAGTTTAATTTATGTTTTTATTGTGATGTTTTTTGGAGTTTTTCCACCATTACAAAGTGCTGACAACTGCAACAGGATAGCAAAGAGACCATTTTATCCCAGCTAAAGCAAAAAATTGCTAAGAAAATCGCTCTATTTTCTTAGCTCATACATTGCTATTAAAGCTATTTATTTAACTCATTTAACCAAAAGCCTAAAGCGTTCGAAACCATAATGAATAAAAATAATCATTGAAGTTTACTCTTTTAATAAATTGCCAACTATTGAAAATATAATTCCCCCTAGCATTTAAGGACTAAACCATAATGGTTAATTAGCAGCACAAAGCACGTTCCTACTAGCTCTCAGACCAAGCACATCACCGTCGTCCGAGTCAACACCGAATAAATAATTATTGCCTATATCACTAGTCCAGTAGTTACGGTCGACAAAGTCCGCATTGGTATAATGAAGCATGTCGCCCCACTCAGTAAAAAAGCCTGCGCCAATTCGACGCTGATAATGATTACCAGATGATGATGGTATGGCGCCGACAGAACCTTGACACCAGTGACCTGACCACTTACCCGAACAAACCGCATTAGTTAAATCCCTTACCTGTGGAAAACGATAACCTAAATGACTACACCAAGAGGCTTGATTAGAAGCGTCATTAGATCGAGATCCACGATTAACGAACCACTGCTTCAACTCAAACCCATACTTAACGACCACACTACCTTGACTATCTCTCCCCACTAACTCAAATGTTTGAGGCAAGGTTGGCTTGCTAAGTGGACTTGGGGAATCTGAGCTTTTTTGGTTATCACTTGCCCTAGGACCCGTTAGCGTAACGCGTATTACCTCTACTGAATGATTGGATATCCAATCATCGCTTGCATTTGGTAATGTCCTTGTTACAGTAGCTGTTATTCCCCCATGCGTAACAGAAGCCCAAGTCAACTGGCGACCTCCTCCTATGTCTAAATCAAAGTACAAGCCATCTGCACCTGTTGTCGGAAAATTTAATTCGTAAAATGTTGGATTAGTTGATTGAACTAGAAATCCTTTAGTTGGATTCCAAATATTAGGTGGACCAGCGTAATCACCTGTACCATAGGTTAGATTGGGTCTTACATAACAGATTTTAGGAGGTAAATTTGGGCTGATGTAGTACTCCACCGATTGACGGTGGAAATAATTTGTATCTGGTACACCGTACTGTGTTTTTAAAAATCCCGCTGTACTACTTAACATCACCTTATAAGGTGCTTTACAAATATCTAAAATATCATTACGACTAACAGCATTACCATTTTTATCGAAAAAATAAGCAGATAGATTTCCTTTTGCGGTTACGCCATTTACTCCCTGACCATCACCATCATCATCGCCCCAATAATGATAAGTGTTCACTATATCATTTAAACTGACTGAATCAACTGATGAGGGAATCAACATGTGAATATCGCTTAAAGTACTTCCTTTAGGTAAAGTTATTGGATTTGTTACGCTTGATGTATTGGTTGATGGAGTAACTATTGTTCCATCCGATAGAGTGATATTCAATAAATCCTCGGTTGTGATCACTTTAGTTTTACCACCATCAAATGTTAAATATGGTGCACTACCTTGTATAACATTACTAGTATGCACCGTTAATGCCTGCGAATTGGGCGAATACGACAATAACAACAATGGTCCTAATACCAACGGGATTTTTGTAAATAATTCTATGGATAATTTCGATGATAAAAATGAGGCAAGTGTAAAAACTCGTCTAACGTAGTTATTTGATAAATTTAAGACATAGGTTTGCCATGTCTGGTGTCTGGTGTCTGGTGTC
>NZ_LZHO01000016.1:0-19531 GCF_001690895.1 Gilliamella sp. Nev5-1
CTGGTAATTTAAAGACGAATGAAGCCTGTTGTAATTAAACCAATCCACATAGTGATTAAATTGCAACCTGAGTTGTTCAAGTGAATCAAAAATCGTGTTTGACACAAATTCAGTTTTCACCGCTTTAAATGTTGCTTCAGCAACAGCATTATCATAAGGGCATCCCTTATGGCTTAATGAACGCTCAATGCCAAATTCCTGTAAACATTCATCAAGTAGATGATTATCAAATTCTTTTCCTCTATCTGAATGAAATAACTCAACTGAATTTAAGTTAATAGGGATTTGGCTGATAGCATCCATAACCAGTTGAGCATTTTTATGTTTTCCAGCACTTCGTCCCACGATTTCTCGATTGCTTACATCAATAATCACACAAAGGTAATGCCATTGTTGTTTTACTCTCACATAAGTTAAATCAGTCACTAACACTTTTCGTTGTTGGCCTACGGTAAACTCACGATTAAGTTGCTTACTTACTGTTGATTCGTTGCTTTGTTCTGTATTAGCACGATATTTTTTACAGGTATATTTTGATACTCATCCGTTTTCTTGCATGATTCGACCAATTCGGCGACGGGATAATAGTATGCTTTTCTTTCTAAGCTCTGCTTGTAGTCGCCTTGTTCCATAGGCTTGATAGTTATCGTTAAATACCGCTTTCACTTTTTTACTAAGCTCTTTGTCTGTTTTTTTACTGGTTAATTGTAGTTGATAATAGAAGCTATTTCTTGACACTTGTAAACATCGACATAACGCACGTAAACTATATCGATGTTGATTCTCGGTGATTAATTTGATTTTCGTCCTATTATCAACGCCGCTTGCTTTAGGATGTCATTCTCCATTAACAATCGCTTATTCTCTTTACGTAGGGCTATGAGCTCATTTTCTTGAGCACGACGATTAGCTTGAGCTGTAAACTCACCAGTGGTTTGATATTGCTTAATCCACTTATCTAATGCGGATTTAGTCAGGTCGTATTCGGTGACAATATCCGCTCGTTTTTTGCCATTTTGGTATAACATTACCCTCTGTTTTTTAAATTCATTACTAAAACTGCGTTTTTCTCTTCTTGAAATGAGATTTGTCATTGTTGGTTCCTTTTGTTTTTTGGTTATCATAACAATGACCTTATTAAACTGGTACTAATTAGTGTAGCCTATCCATCTTTTTAAACAATAGCAATTAAAACTTACCTGTATTTACGGCACAGTTCTTTAAGGCAATACAACCTCAGCTTCTGTTAAAATAGCTACGATTTAATGTTCAACCATTTTTTCATCATTAAATCCCCCTTTTACTTTTATCATAGAGAATTTTCTACTTTTTTGCTGTACTATTTTATGAGTTAGTTACAGTATAAAACGTATGCCTGCGGTTTGGGCAACTAAATCTGATTTGAAGTCAATTAACTTAAACAATATATTTTCAACAAAAACTGGTGGGATAGGGATAAAAGTAAGATGCTAACAGTACATAATCAGGCTATTGAGACAATATATGGAGAAATATATGGAAGAGACGCTTTAATATTAAAAGACGTCATATTAAATATGTTTCCCCTAGAATTAAAGGTAATAGCTTCTTTGGAATTGTCGCTTTGCCAACCAAGTAAAGGGCTAGAAGGAGAGGCTTTAATTTATTTTAAATTTGAAAATATAAAGAGCTTAAATATTACAATGATTGATGAATCAAGTTATCAGCCAATGATGATATCATGCTTCGATAAAATATTCGATAAAGAGAAAGATGAGCATTATATTTTAAGTACTTATGATCATGTTTTTGATGTTATTGGCCAATGTGAAGTAAGCTACAAATAGTTATTAAAATCAGGATTGATATTTAAAATCTTTCCGATTTTATTTGCTGTTTATTCTATGGCTAGTAATAGCAGAAATTAATCTTAGCTTGAATCAAAAACTCAGCAAATAAAAACAGACCAATTACCGCTATGACGAGCACTACAGATTAGCTTGGGGGGATTAAGTAGTTACCATCTTAGATTCATGGGAAGAACACCAAGCAAGAAAAGCAAAACAGGACAGGAAGTTATTGCAAGAATGCTCACTAAGGGTCGCATTCGTGATAGCGGTAACAACATGAAATTCAAAAATTCAACTAATAACCAATGGTATTATGTTCAAGATGCTGATATGGCACATTTAAAAGATGCCGTTAAATATTGGAATCAGAAAGGTAAGTGCCATAGATCTAAATCTAAGAAAGTAAGATCATTCATGAGAGATTTAGATAATTATAAATTAGAATATTTTGGTCATAATCCTTCTCAAGGAGCATGTTTAAAAGAAAGATATAGAGATTCTGAAAGTTTTATTGGTCTAATAGAAAAATCGCAGTATTTTTAACAAGTAAGGTTATAAAGATGAAAACACTATCTGATAATAAATTGGAAAAAGAAATAATTGCTATAGTAGAAATTGGTAATCAATATCATGACAAGAAAGATTTTACCAATGCCTTAAATAAATATAATGATGCTTGGCAATTACTTCCCGAACCAAAGCTAGATTGGGAAATAGCTAGCTGGATTTCAAAATGTATATATAGTGCTTATTTTGACTTATCAGATTTTATTACTGCTAAAAAATGGGGTGTAATTTCATTACAAACAAGGGGATCTAATATAAATACGGGGCCTTTAATTAATCTAGGAATGGTTTGTTATGAATTAGACCAGTTAGAGGAAGCATATAAATACTTTGATGAGGCTTATAAATATGGTAAAGCGCGAGCATTCCAGGAAAGGCAAAAAAAATATATAAACTTTTATTTAAAAGAGGCAAAAAGAAAAAATAATTTATAACTGTCGACATTAAAAAGCAAACAAACCAACGACGCTACTCAGTACTACAGCTACAACGCCGAACACCGCCTAAATGAAGTACGCATCGGCGAGGTAGACCAAAACAACTATTACAGCTATGTCTACGATGCCTTAGGTCGATGTATCGAAAAAAATCTGTTAGACAACACCTCCCCCCTATAATCGTAATCGTTTCCTATGGGGCGGCTTAACAATAATTCAGGAAACCAGCCCGAATCAGTACAGTAGCCTGTATATTTATACCGACCAAAGTACGAATCACTGGCAAGTAGAGATAAACGAAGTAATCAACCACAAAGGGTAATATACTTCCACACCAACCTGAACGGTTATCAGAAAGAGCTTATCGATACAAACGGCATCAGGAAATCCTAAGTTCTATGATTTTAGTGAAGTAAATAATGCAACTGATATGATTAATCCAAGTTAAACAGGCAAACAAAGTTTAAGTGGCAGTCAAGTTCCTTTACCTGTTGACCCAAACGAGGTATTTGTAAATACTATTACAAACTTGGATAAATTGCCTAATAGACTTGCAGCGATTAATGATCATGGTTCTCATATATTCAAGCAAAAACATGACATTTGATGAATATCAGAAATTGCTTAATCAAATTAAATGGGATTAGCTTATAAATGACAAAACTTATTGTTAATGAAAAAGAGGCATTTGCAGATTTGAAAAGAATAATGCAATCATGGGATGTGAATGAAAACAATACATCACAGAAATTAATAGATTTATTTTTAAGGCAATTAATACAATCTAAATGGGATAGAAAAAAGATATATAAATTTGCATTTTTATATATAAAAAATAATTTATCCGATCCAGATTACGATAACATTCCCGAGGCTGCTTTTGACTATTTGGATGACATAAAATCATCGATTATTGGTCATTGTAGTTATGATTCAATTTTGAAATTTCCTAATGAACCAAAAAATAAAAATGAACTAATAAGTTATGTCAGAGGTGAAAAATGGAAAAATTGATGTTCTAAAAATAAATTAAATTACTCTATAGTATCTTCAGGTACTATGATCCGGATATAGGACGCTTTACCCAGCTGGACCCAATAGGATTAGCTGGTGACTTTAATCTGTGTCACTATGCACCAAATGGATTGGCTTAGGTTGATCCTCTTGGGTGGAGTTGTTTGTTATTTCATGGGGTTCAAAAAAGGGGAACCTGTTTCTTTTAAAGCAAAACTAGGAGAGTATCAAATTGGTAAATCAGCGTTTAGTAAAGACAACACGCGGTATTTCTGTTTTTGATAATCCTACTAGTGTATCTAGTAAAGGGTTTATTCCTCATAAAATATGATATGACTACTATTAGCGATAATTTGAAAATTATCAGGTTGCGCTATCAAAAATACAGGTATTAGATTAATGAATATTATATTTCCTGATTGGTATGACAATTTGTTTCAACTTGAATGCGAATCTAAAGGAGTTGTATTAAATTTTGAAGTTACAGTAAATGGAAATATATACACATTCAATTTTTATGATCCGATACGGTTTATTCAAGATGCAGAAGATCAAATATCTGATATAGGGTATTTTAAAGATGAATATGCTGTAATCCTTAAAAAGGTAACAAAAGATAATATTATCAGATACTTATTATCAATTTAGTTTATAATGAAAATTTTTCAACAAACCTGTCATATCTAAATTACCTTTACTCATATTGACATAAGAAAGCTAAAGTATTTTTCGGCTTTATCTATCCGGAATCATAAAGATTAAAGAATATAATGTCAGCAGAATTTCAATTATTTTTTAATGATGAAAAATAAAAGAATATTGTAAATTAAGGCATTGGATTTTATGTGAGGTGATAACTATATGGGTGATATTAAAAATCTTGTTACGCGTTTAAATCATGGCGCTCAAGACGAAGTATATTGGCTTGGAGCTTGTGATGAATCACAAATTAATATACTTGAAAATAAGCTAAATTTGTCATTACCAAATGAATTAAAAGAATTTATTTTATTGGTTGGTGGCGGAGGGGTTGTTGGTGAAGAAATATCAGGCATAGTTGATAATAATGCCTTGGCTGAGTCTGGAGGAGCTATCTATTATGATACTTGTCAATGTCGAAATGAATACTCATTACCATTAGATATGGCAGTTATTTATTTTAAAGATGACGATGTATGTTGCTGTGTTGATTGTAGGAAAAATACTTATGGACAAATAGTTAATTATGATCTCTTCTCAAGAAAAATATCAAACGTCCTAGCACCGTCATTCAGATGTTTTTTTGAAGAATATGTAAACTTACGGACGTAAATTAAGACTGCCGCAACCACAACCTGATGCGTTTTAATCATCTACTTAAATTCAGAGATCAGAGCTATAGCTATCACCCGTATGGCAGCGTCAAAAGCAAACAAAACAACGACGTAACCAGCACTACAGCTTACAATGCCGAACATCGCCTAAGCAAAGCACGCATCGAACATTCAAACCACAACCAGCGTTACGGCTATGTCTACGACGCCTTAGGTCGACGTATCGAAAAACATCAGCTAGACACAAGTGGAGACCAACCCTACAACCGAACCCACTTCCTGTGGAATGGCTTAACAATGATCAGGAAACCAGCCAGAATCAGCACAGTAGCTAGTATATCTACACAGACCAGAAACAACTACAAACCACGAGCAAGCATAGACAAAAGAGGCAGCGAAGATGAAGAAATAGCCTACTTCCACACCGACCTTAACCGTTGCTCGGAAGAGCTTAACGATGCAAACGGTGAAATATTGTGGAAACGTAGCTGTCAGCTATGGGGTAAACGATTTCAGGAAATTGAGCAAGAATCAATAGAGCAAAATCACAGATATCAGGAACAATATTTAGACAGGGAAACTGGCTTATATTACAATATGTTCAGGAGCTATGATTCGGATATAGTAGATTTACCCAGCCAGACCTGATTGGGTTACTAGGTGGCTTTAATCGGTATCAGTATGCACCTAATGGGTTGGCTTAGACCGTTCCGTAGGAGGAATTGCAATTTATTACAGGCAATTAAGCACATTAAAAAGCAGCTAACTAAAGGAAAATAAGCTCTTATAAGAGTACGAAATAAAGCTGATGCAGAAGAAATATTGAGAGCGTTAATTTCCGCGAACGAAAAACATCCTCAACACAAAGGATATATGGATACCACTAAATCAAGAACATTTTGCCCACAAAAAGATGCATCTGACTGATTACCTCGTCCATTTAGTAGAAAAAGGAACTTATCATTGGGATGAATTTAATCCAAATGAGAAAATTAGAGATCATGCTTCTGAAAGTGCGCATTTGCTAATTCACATCTATAACAGTCGAATTATTAGAATATTTTATGAATAAGAAAAAATACAATAATCCTTACCATCCATTTCCCTATGAAATGAAAGGGCAATTCTTTGAAAGATTAGAAGAAAATAAAACTCGTTTTATTGAGATTTATTCTATTGAATATGCAAAACCTGGGGATGACGACGAATGGGAATTTTCCTTGTATTCGCTTTATATAGATCAACTTATAAAACCAATAATAGATGAGGAAGAAGTGTTTTTTTTATATAAGCTCCGCACATATTATGCAGATCCAGCATTAACTGATAATGATAATGCATTCAATCAATCAATAACTTCATTTGAACAATATGTTTTTTCTAATTTCGATGAATTATTAGAATATATTGAACAACGATGGAGAATAGGATTAAGTGATTTTGTTCCAATTAATAAAACAAATATACCTTATTAAAAAATAAAAATATTTGTATAAAGATACTAAATTATTAATTGAAGTTGAAAATTTATCAACAGTGATAAGGGTAGAGCAATGAAGATATTGAATTACATAATATTCCAATGCTATTAACTGTTAATAAAAGCAAAGAATATCGACACCAAATAATAAAATCGGCCACTAGCTTATAATAGATAAAATTAAGCTTAAGTGAAACACACATCAAACAATCCGATCACAGCTAGCGTTACGATTATATCTACGACACCTTATGCTTCTGTATCGAAAACATCAGCTAGGCACAACGAAGACCAACCCTACAACCGTACTCGCTTCCCATGGAATAGCTTAAAAATGATTCAGAAAACCAGCTAGAATCAGCACAGCAGCCAGTATATCTACACAGACCGGAAGCAACTACAAACCATGGGCACGCATAGGTAAAAGAGGCAGTGGAGATGGAAAAAACAGTCTACTTCCACACCGAATGGGGTTGCTGTATTCAGTATACGGATTCGATTGGCCTAGAAAACATCATGCGAATAGGTGTCTTAGAATCTTATGTAAAAGTAAAGTTTATATCACAGATATTTTAATGAGCCCGAAAGATGTAATGACTAATATTATTAGAATATATTTATAAAGGAAAGTTAACACTAAATGAGGTATTATATTCTGGTAAGAATCCATATTCTTTTTTGTCAAGTTTAGGTTATGAAACCAGATTAAAACTGACAAACAATCAAATTAATTCTAGTGTAAAAACAAAAGGTTGATAATAATGGATATTGAAAAAATAGAATTAACTAGAAGTGAAGTAAATGCTTTAACCAAAGCAATTCTTTATTTAAAGTTCGATTGTGAGGAAACAGACTCGTTATTTTATTGTAGCAGCCCCATTATTAATTCAATTTTTGAAAAATTGATAAAAATGTATGGGAATCAAAAAGATTGGAACAGAATTTTTTCAAATATTCCTGAAATGAATAAGAGTGTTGCTATTGATAAAATAGCTAATTATGAAAAACAAAACAATAGATATTTTGATGAGAAAACAAAAAATGAAATATTAGAAAAATATCTTTTCCCCTATAAATTAGACAAATAAAATTATTAATAGAGCCATGTTTCACATGGCAGGTATTATCAATATAAAAATGCACAAGGACATAAACGTGTCACAGTAGAATAAACAAATGATCCAATAGCTAAATGCGGACCAATCAAAACGTAGTGCTAATTCAATTACCTATGACTTCGAACAAGAACGATATCAAAAAATTATTGATTCGCTAACCAATGATCATCACATATATTATGAATAATAAACTTGAAAAAAAATTACTTTATAAAAAAGCAGAAGAATATGTTAGTCAATTAGAAGGAATTGAATCATTTACAATTTCGTCTGTTAATAATGAAGATTTTATTTGGTATAAAGAACAGCTTAAAATTTTTTTCAAGATTGATCAAATTGATAGCGAAATCAGGCTAGAGCACCCGATTAGCCAAAAAAAATTAATTGAAATTATAAATAACACTTTAAATAATAATTTTTTTAAATGCATCCAACTATTTGAAGAAAAAATTGCGATACACTTAAATATTAATCATCTTGATAATTTTTTAAATAGTATATTTAAATACAACCAATCTTTTGATTTATCATTATTGTTTTTACAACCTGAAAGAATATTGGTTATTAATGATGATGAATATGAAATATATCTTCATTATCGTATAAACAATTAGAGATATGCAATCAGGGCTAAAAGGAAAAATTTACCTATGTAAATGGCGCAGTATTGTGAGCATACCGCTATCAGCTCTGGGGAAAACGGATTCAAAAAATCGAACACATCCCGATACAACAAAACCTTAGATATCAGGGACAGTATTTAGACAGAGAAACTGGACTACATTACAATACTTTCTGATACTATAACTCGGATATAGGTCACTTTACCTAGCTAGCCCCCGATTGACCAGCTGGGTGACTTTAACCTATATCAGTATGCACCTAATGATTTGACTTGGGTCGATCCATTAGGATTGACTGTACAGGGAAAATGCAACCATGTCATTTCGATAATGTAAGGATTAAAAGATTTTATTTAGATATATCTATAAATGGAAGAAAAACTACGGAAGCTAAATTAGGTTTAGATAAAGCTGACAATCTTATCTGGAAGCGGTTTAGTAACATGAAAGGTATTAGTAAAAAATCCATAACCCAAGCGAACAAGCATATAGACGGTTTGATAAACAATAAAAAATTATGGGGAAAACTAAAACTCAAGTATCTCATGCCATAGAAGAATTTAAAAAGATATTAAATGACTCAAATAGTAATAAAAAGTCAATTGAATTGGCCGAGCGGGGTGTGGTTAAATTTTCAAAAATGCAGGAGAAAATTAATGGACTTAACTGATTTTCTGAGAACAGGAATATATTTGGAATTAAAAGTAGGCTTATCAGAAAAAGAAATATATTCTATTTTGCAAAAAAAAGATTTGGGTAAAAAATATCACTTTGATAAATTGAACAAAAGTGAAGGTTTTTCTTATTTTTATGATTCACTGGAAATAATGGTAGTTGATTCCAAGATACATTCCTTAGGATTTGATGTAGCTCGTCATCCAATTACTTTATTAAATAATGTAATTATATACTCTGAAACAAGTTTTGAACTTATTATGAAATATCTCGATATTGCTGATATAAACTGGTCTTTTGAAAAAAAATATTGTTATAGTCGTGAATTAACGATCAAAACAGAAGGAAATGTTTTAATTGGTTGTGTATATGATAAAGGCAATTATTGGCTATCAAAATTCAAAACATTCAAGTAGATTATTCATCTTTTTTATTCACAGCCAGATGGGTGCACCATCAACAGCCTGTATTACGGTTCCGACAACCTGCACCGCGAAGTATTACGCCACAAGAGCGGCTGAACACCACATTCAAATATGACTGCAACACAAACCAACCCAGCGTGACTAGCATTCTACCCTGCCCAGTATCTTAACAGAACGCAGCTACCAGTACGATCGCCTCGACCGATTGATAAGCACAGAATACAGCAACCTGATTCTCCTACATTTCAGAGGATATCACTACGACGGCCTGAAACGCCGTATCGAAAAACATCAGCTAGGCAGCGCAGACAACCCTACAACAGTACCCGCATCCTGTAGAATACCTTAAAAATGATTCAGAAAACTAACCCGAATCAGTACAACAGCCTGTATATCCATACCAACCTGAACGGCTCTCCAGAAAAGCTTACCGATGCAAACAATGACATCGTCTGAAAATACTGCTATCAGCTCTGGGGTAAACATATTCAGGAAATTGAACATCAATAGAGCAAAACCTCAGATGTCATGAATAATATTTAGGCAGAGAAACTGGACTACATTACAATACTTTCAAGCACTATGATCCAGATATAGGAAGCTTTACCTAGCCAAATCCGATAGGATCACAGGGTGGCTTTAATCTGTATCAGTATACGCCTAATGGGTTGACTTGGTTGGATCCATTTGGATTAATGAGTTGTAAGCTAAATCATCAAACAGGGAAAGTTATAAAAAATATGGATATGCCCGTAATCAACATGGTTCTCAAATTAATGCACAAAAATTAATTGACCAAGAAAAAAATCCAAAAGACTCTGAGCCTATAAGGCATTTAATGATAACAAAATAATAGAGGAAGCGTTTGCTAAAGCACCAACACACATGGAGCACATGATGTTAAAGTATCACAATTATCAAAAATATATTATCCTGATAGAACAATAAAAATAATGGATATTGTAAGATTTATAAGAGTAGTCATTAGAGGCAAACCTATTATAGCCTGTCCCTATATTCCTGGAGATTAAAATGGAAACTATATTTGAGGTTAACTATCAAAATCCCATAGGCGATATTGATGATGATATTGATGACGAACTAACTCCTTTTCAATATGCATTGGAAGAATTGAGAAGATATGCTGAACCTGAGTTTTACATTAAACTGAAAGGCGACTATAGAGTACATTTTTACATTTATGCGGACATAACAGCATGTTATGAAGACATTGTTAAATCTGTCAAACGAGTAAAAAATAATTGGGCAGGCAAAGATGATATTTGGTTTTGTGAGCAAGGCTCTGATTTTTACTTCTATTATGAAATTAAAGATAAAGGCGTAGAACTTGAATATAAGAAAGGACCAGATGTAGGCATATATAATGGAAAAATTCCTGATATGAAACTTTTTATCAGTAAATTAGAGTACATTCAGGTTTGGGAAACTTTATTTAAAGAATTATCGACACTTATTGAAGAAAAACTGAATAAAAAAATTAACTTACCCTTTTAATAATGTTTAAAAGTATTTAATTGGTTTGGAAGACATAAAAACCAATACAGTGTCCACGGACAAATCGGCTGCAAACAAACCAACGGCGCTACCCAGCACTACCACTACGACGCCTTAAGCCGGTGTATCGAAGAACATCAGCTAGGCAGCGCAGGCAACCCTTATAACCGTACCCGCTTCCTGTGGAATGGCTTAAAAATGATTCAGGAAACCAGCCAGAATCAGCACAGCAGCCTGTATATCTATACCGACCAAAGCAACTACCAACACTGGCACGCATAGTTAAAATAGGTAGTGAAGATGAAGAAATAGTTTACGTCCACGCCGATCTAAATACTTCAAAACCAGAAAATAAATTTGGTCGCGTTCCTCACTTTTATACTGCTGATGATTTGTCTGATGATCCTCTCCAACCAAAAGTAAGATATAATCAATATGGTAAACATATTCCTGAAAATATGACAAAAATTACAAATGCTAAAGGCAAAAAATAATGTCATTATCTTTAAAAGAAAGATTGAAATTATCAGTTATTGAAAAAGAAAAAAAGGCAATTCTTCAAAATATCTCAAATAAATTACGGATTGATAATAACAGCTATTCGATAACGTTTGAGTCGCATGATTATAATGTCTTTTTGTCAAAATTTATTGATAATATTGAACATCAGTCAGTAGATTTATCAGTAAAAGAAAATTTATTATTTAACCGATTTTGTGATTTTTTGAGTAGTATTGATACTAATGATTTAGTAGTTTTTCAAATTATCACTTGTAATACATATTATTATTTAAAATTGCATATTAATAACATTAAGCAAAATCCAACATTATTTTGGAATATGACAGTAAAGAATAGTAACAAGACGTTAGAGTGTTTGCTAGTTGCCATAAATAACTCTTTTGGATTTTCAATTTTACCAACAGAGAATTTTTATGAGTTAAGAATATGGAATGGTAATAATGAGTTGACTTAGATTGATCCTTGGGCTTAAATAATGAATTGTGTGCTTTTGGAAACAAAAGCAAGCCCAAAAACCAAGAGCAAGCAAAGATATTGATACTGATAGCACTGGTATGGTAGAACCTCAGGTTGATAAAAAATTACCGCAAGGTGCATCAACCACATTAGATCCTAATAAGTCTCCATTAACTGAACATTACTATACAATACCTGAAGGAAAATCATTCCCTAATGGATTAGGTATTAAACGTGATATATTCATGAATGAATTTAAAAAATTATTTAACTCAATTTCTTGTGAGTATGGTAGTAACAAAATGAAAGATAATACAATTTTTTCTATAGAATGGTTTAATTTAAAAGAATCTGAAACAAATTTATTTTCTTCTAAATATTATTTTAGAAAATCAGAATGTTTTTTCCAACAATTACTATTAGCATTAAACACATTATCAGAACAAGGAACAGCGTTAAGATTCATAAGAGATGATGATTTTAATGACGAAGAATTAGAAATATTAATTCCTATAATTATAGACATATCAGTCGATGGCAATATTGATAATATTCCTATAGCTAGAGATATATTAATCAAATTTAAAGAGAATAAAATCGTAAAACATAAATTAGGCAGTATGTTGGATCATTACCTTGCTTCTTTCGATGACTTTATATACCGAAGATTAGCTGAATTACTACTATACTTAAATTTCTCAGACTTAAAAATCAAATTAATGAATAAATGCCTAAAAAGTAACAATAATGACTTAATTGAACTATATCAAGATCTTATTGAAAATTAAAATAATAGATTAGTATTTAGATAGAAAATTGAGAGACACCATTCTATATTATTTTGTGTATTTGCCAGTTAAAGGTAGCGGTTGATTCTGCCATCAAATTCTAAAAAATGAACCGGTGCCAAATCAGTTAAAACCTTACAACAGGTGAAAGACATAGAGTCGACTTTGTGGTTAAAAGGCAAATGGCGTCCTTATGAGATAACAAGTAAAACTGCCTCTAAGCATAAACAATTAGCAAAAGAAGCTCGGATACATAGTACAGGAAGTATATATGTGAAAAATAAAAATACTAACGAACTGATCGAAATTGAAAGTATATCAAAAGTTATAAGGCAAAATAATGAATAATGAAGATTTTGAATTACATAATATTCCTATGTTATTAGGCGCAAATAAAAGTAAAGAATATCAAAACCAAATAATAAGATTATCTACTAGTTTATTAACGTTTCTCAAAGAGAACCATTTACTAATTAATGTAGAGCCATTTGATCTAGAGGGAAATTTGAAAACTGATTTTATATTAATGAAATCTGCTGTTACGGAAGATGGTTTTGATTTATTCAGGAAATATGTATCTGGATGGCTTAAATATTTAGATAAAAGTACTGTAGAAAATAAGTATGAAAATATTAGTCGTTTGGAAAAAGGCTTAGCTAAAATTAGAGAGTTAAAGAATTTATAAAATTAAATACTACGATTATCTAAAATTTTATTATATTACTATCAAATCAAGGCATTTTAATATATAGATTAGTCGATTTGGCCAAAATCTAAGATTAAAATACAATGTTTAGCACATGTTGACCGAAGTATCCATCGAATACCCAAGCTAGTGAGCGTTACGGCTATGTCTACAACGCCTTAGGTCGACGTACCGAAAAACATCAGCTAGACAACGCAGGCAAATCCTACACCGTACCCGCTTCCTGTGGGATGGCTTAGCAGTGATTTAGGAAACCAGCCCGAATCAGCACAGCAGGCTGTATATCTATACCGACTAGAATAACTATGAAGCACAGGGAAGAGCTGGTGTTCCTGAAAAAGAAAATTGGTATACTAAGAAAAATCGTAAAAATTCATAAAGAAATTAGCAAATGTTAATGGAGATATCATGCACCTAGTATATGAGCTTACACCTTCATCAAACGAAAATAGTGGTATCAAATTTGGTGGAGGAGCATTTATTGACGGCAATTGGCCCCAAAATCCGTTAGGTGAAAATTTAACATTATTATTCACAATCGATAATGATAAATTATCTGATTCTATTAGTGGAATTAATCTTCCTAAAGCTAAATATATTTCCGTATTTTCAACATATAATGAAAATAGATATTTTTTGGACGATATTGTTTATTTCGGTGATGATGCAGAACTTGATCATTTAAAATCAGGATTTACCAGAGTTACACTAACTGAGACATCAAAATTACGTGAAAATAGTAATAGTCTTGTTCCTCAATATCTTGAATTAGAAAAGACACAACTAAAGAATAATGAGTACCCAGCATTTTCTTTTTTGTCAAATAAAATACCCAATGGCATTGTGGCTTGTGAAAAATTGCTAAATGAATATGATTTTATTGGCCAATTATATTCATCAGATATTCCCGTTCATGATGGTGGAGCTTTATTTTTATCTGATGCTATTGGATATTTGTTTCTAAAAAAGAAAATTGATGATTTTAATAATGCAGGACTTTTTTTTGTTCAAACGGCATAATTATTTTAATATAACTATCTAACAATAATTTATAAATGTGCTAATAGTAATAGTTTCCTTAATATTTTGTAGGGAGATAATGTATCTGTTTATTATAATCTAAGCTGTAACGCCCCTCTAAAATAGTGCAACAAAAGAGTAGAAAACTCGCCATGATAAAAGTAAAAAGTGATTTAATCATGATGATGATTGCCAAATAAACCTCATGGAAGCATAAAGCAATCCATATAAACACATTGGTTATAGTGTTATAAATATAGTAAGAGATGTTGATAAATGATAAACATTAATGAAATTCGAGATTTTATAAATAGCTCATTATATAAAACGGCATTAGATAAATTAGAGAAAAAATATAAAATTACGACAAACGGAAAAGAATTGCCATCGGTATTGTTTGAATATGATGCAAATGAAATAAATTTGTCTGGTGCCACTTTATCTGATTTAAAAAACATATTGTCGAATAATCTTGCTTCTTTTTTGAAATATATAGCGATTAAGTTTGTCGTTCTCTTTGATGAACCAGATGAACAAGAAGGGAATGATGAAAAGGATGTCACTATTTCAGTTAATGCACCCTATGAAAATTTTCTTATTATTCATTTATTAGAGTATTATTTACTTACTAACGATGTTGATAACCTAATTAATTATCTAAAAAAAATAAAAATACCGTATAGTAAGAAATATTGTGGACAATTAAAGAAAATATATGCATTACTTTAATCAAAAAATCGGCAATATTTACAATCTTTAACGATAAAAAAGTGAATAAACTTATACATAGTCTTATTATCATTCATACATAAATAATCGAGAGACTATTAGAAAAATAAAAAAGCTTGATTTACCCACTGATATACAAACAAAGTTGTTATCGCAAGGTGCGTTTTAGTTTGGATAATAGGCGCCTTTATACTGCTAAAAAGGCTGGAATTTCTAAGGCTCCATCTAGATGGGCTACTTAAGTGGATCTGTCTTCAGCTACTTTATGGCGGCGTTTTACAACTAAAACCGGTGGTAAATCAATAAAATTGAGGTGTAAATAATATGAATACAAAAGAAATTCAAACAAAATACGGTATAATTTATGCGCGAAGTGCATTAATATTATCTGACGTAAAATTAGAATGTATACCATTTACTTTAGTTGTTAATACGTCATTAGCATTATCAGGCTGTAAACCGAAGATATCGAATGTTCCAGAAGTTAAAGTTACATTTACTTTCAGTGATATTTATAGTTTATTTATTTATAGAATGGATGAGTATCCTTATGAGCAATATTTAAAATCTAGTTTTGATTTAGTTGATGAGGTGCATAAAAAAGGAAGGCAACGTATAGTACTCAGCACTTATGATCATATTTTTGATGTAATTGGTAAATATGAAATTAAATATTACTAAAAAATAAAATTATAGAAGTTAGCTCAATAATTAGATATATGTAAGATAGAGAGTTATTGCATCAAAAACAAACAAAGTGCTAGCCACAACCAGCGTTACAACTACGCCTACGACGCCTTAGGTCGACGTATCGAAAAACATCAGTCAGGCAGCACAGGCAAACCTTACAACCGTACCCGTTCCTATGGGATAGCTTAACAATAATACAGGAAACCTGCCCGAATCGGCACAGTAGCCTGAATATCTACACCCACTAGAGCAACGACTAGCCACTGGCACGTATAGGCACAGACGGCAATTAAAAACAATATATCCGCTACTTCTACGCCGACCAGAACGGCTTACCGATGCAAACGGCGAATAACTCTGGGAATGTAGCTATCAGCTCTAGGGTAAGCGCATTCAGGAAATCGAACACAAACCAATAGTGCAAAACTTCAGATATCATGGGTAATATTTAGACAGAAAAACTAGACTGCATTACAATACCTTTAGGTACTATGATCCAGATATAGGACGCTTTACCCAGTCCAACTCAGTTGGGCTGCTAGGTAGGTGTAATCTGTATCAGTATGTGCCGAATGGGTTGACTTGAATTGATACAATTGGATGGTATAAAAATAGTAATGACACTAATTGAGATTGGGTTTTATATGATGTAATGGATAGGAATCTAAACGCCGTGCTAAAACAGGAATTAGTAAAGCAGAAGATGTAATGGCTGGCGGATAAAATAGACGTGCTTATACGAGTATAAGAAAAGTACGAAAAGCCCCTAACTTTGGCAATGCAGAATCGAAAGTAGTCCGTACTTATAGAGGAATAACTAAAGATAAAATGAAAAGAATTGAGGCAAGAAGAGTTAGGCTTTTAAGAATATTAAAACATGAATTGCCACCCAATCAAGAAAAAGATAAACGTTATAGACCCAGTACTAAAAAGAACAAGTGGTGCTAACTATTTTACAAGGTATATTATGGGAAAAAAATAATGGTGTCATTGCCTACTGAAGTACCAAAAATAAATGACAATGTGAATATGCATTTCATGTGGATAGAATTGAACAAATATATTGATAACTTGTTACCGCGAATAAATATTTTAGATTTAAATGGGTGGCGTATTTTAATAATGATTAATTCTCGGGCTACAAATGGTATTGGGGTTTTCAAAAGATCAATGCGCTATCCATCAGATAAGGAGTATGTTATTTCTATCTCTATTTGCATTCCTGATAAAAACCAGGCTCCATATGGATTAAGAGAAGTAAAAGAAAGTTTTTTTAAACCGTTAAATGAAAATTTTTTCATTTTAGATCCTGAATTTGAAAACTACGAGAGTTTATATAGTTATATTTTTGAAAGTGCAAAACGTGCAATAGGTTTAGCTTTTACGAAAGGTATTGTCTGTGGTGGCAAGAGAATAAAATTGCAGAATTGAAATCACAATAATGAAGTTATTAAGAATAACGGGCTTTCAAAGTGATACTATCCTGATACATGTAGATTCACTGATTTAGCCGGATTGCTAGGTGGCGTTAATCTGTATCAGTATGCGTCTAATGGGTTGACTTGTATCGAAGCATGGGGATTAAATTATTCAGACATATTTCGAAGAATGACAAAAAAGAAAAGTAAATCCAAAGTTGTAGACTCAGCTAGAACATTGAGTGCTAGCCCTAATAGGGATATTCCTGTATGTAACAGATCATTGGTAATGATTTGCAGCACGTACAAAACAAATCAGGACATGGCGCAATTCAACCTAAACAGTCGATGCTTCTTTCAAAATACCAAACAGCATTGGCTAATTAAAAAAGTAAATGGATAAAATGCTAGAACAACAGAAATTCCTTGATTATATGAAAAAAGAAATATCTTCAAATAAAGATTTATTGGAAATTAGAAAGGTATTAGTTGATTTTAAAAATAAAGGCATGCCACAGATTTGCATGTATGATTGTTTACAAAACCTGAGATATCTTGACGAAGAAGATATTATTTTAGAATTAATGGATTTTGTTATAGGTTTTTGTAAGCCTGAGTTGGCTATATATAGTTAATTTAGAAATATATTCTAGAATTTATTGAATAATAATCTTCATTACCTTTTCTTAATTTTGTTGTTTGAAAAGATATTGGCATTCCAATATCTACGATGCTCTTGGCTAGCATATCGAAAAACATCAGCTAAATAGCACAGCCCCCTACAACCGTATCCGCTAGAATGGCTTAATAATGATTTAGAAAACCAGCCCGAATCAGCACAGCAGCCTGTATATCTACCCCGGACAGAGCTGCTACGAACCTCTGGCACATATAGACAAAAGGGGCAATGAAGATGAAGAAATTATCAGCTCTGGGAGTAAAGGGATTCAGGAAATTGAACACGCATCAATAGATCAAAACTTCAGATATCAGGGACAATATTTAGACAGAAAAACGGGGTTATATTACAATACTTTTAGGTATTATGCCTTGATATAGTCCACTTTATCTAGCCTGACCCAATTGGATTGCTAGGTGAATTTAATCTGTATTGTAAATACCCCAAACTTAGTACACAACTCACGTAGAAAATTAAGCTGCCTGTTTTAATGTTTTATATTCGAGCGGTGTCATGTTATTTAATGCCTCATGCGGTCTTTCGGTGTTATAAATCGTTAACCATTCTTCGGTTATTCTCCTTGCTTGTGCTAAGTTGTTAAAAAGATATAAATCGAGTACTTCAGTACGATAGGTACGATTAAATCGTTCAATATAACCATTTTCATAAGGGCTACCGGGCTGGATATAATCAATGGCTATATCATGTGATTTAGCCCAGTTTATAAAGGTTTTTCCTGTAAATTCTGGTCCATTATCGACGCGTATTTTTAACGGATAACCATGATACTCCGCCAATTTATCCAAATAACGAGTCACTCTACCTGCGGGTAAACTCACACCAATATCAATACCTAATGCCTCACGATTAAAGTCATCGATGACATTGAATGTCCTAAAGCGACGTTGATTACGACTACTGTCACTCATAAAATCCATTGACCAACATTCACCTTGTTTATTGGGGACTAATAACCTTTCCGGGCATCGTGGAGGAATGCGTTTTTTACGCTTTACCCTGAGATTAAGCTTTAATTCACAATACACCCGATATACCCGTTTATGATTCCATTGATAGCCGAGCTTTCTGATACGATTAAAACATTTAGGAAAGCCCCAGCGTAAATGCCGGTCTGTGATAGCATTCAACACCGAAACAATCACCGAATCATCCTGTAACTTAGCTTGATAATAGTAAGCACAACGGCTTAAACCAACAATGGCACAACTCATAGCAATAGTAACTGAATGATTTTGTTGTAGTTGCTGTGCCCACGTTTTACGTGCCCCTGTTGGCACTAAAGCTTTTTTATGATATCTTCCTGAAGCTGGGATTTTAAGCTCAGTTCGGCAAACATCTGCTTAAGCTTGCAGTTTTCAGCCTCCAGCTCCTTTAAGCGTTTAATATCCGACGTTTCCATACCGCCGTATTTTTCTCGCCACTTATAGAAAGTTGAATTACCCATGCCATATTTGCGACAGAGTTCCTTGACAGGAATACCTGCTTCAGCTTCTTTTAAAATAGCGA
>NZ_LZHO01000017.1:0-11833 GCF_001690895.1 Gilliamella sp. Nev5-1
CTAGTTGATCGGCAGTCAGATTAAGTTCTGACATGGTGGCATTGATAATATCAAATAGCCGTTGCCGTGTTTTTTGTGGATCAATATTTTTAGGGGCGGCGTATTCTTGTATAACTATTTTATCTTTATAGCGATCAATAGCAACATTATATTCGGGTAAATCTGCATCATAAAGTCGATAACATTCAAGTTGTTCTTGAGCTGCCCATTTTTCCAGTTTTTGTTTATTTTTGCGTAACCGATTTGCAAAGTCGGCAGCCGGCACCGTTGGGTTCGTGATAGGTTGTTGAGCATCACGCTTAGCAATGGCATAATTTTTTTGTATACAGTCGAGAGGGCCATTTTTGGCTTTAAATTGTCTATCTGCTCGCATTTGTAAACAATCTAATAGTTGCGGTGCACCACTAAATAGTGATAATCGCCAACCACCAAAGTGTTGTTTAATTTGTCGACCGAGAGCAGTATGTAAAGCAATAAGTGCGGGCTCGCTTTCTAGCCGCTCGCCATAAGGTGGATTACTGATAATCATACCTGTTGTTTGCATTGGTAATGGATTAGTAAGTTGTGTTACATCTTGTAAAGCAAAGGTAATTAAATCGCCCACACCGGCTTGGATAGCATTTTGTTTGGCTCGCTCAAGTACGGTAGGATTATTATCGTAACCAATAAAAGGAATATTGGGTTTACAGGCATTATGTTTTGCTGAAAATAATAACTCATTCCATAGCGTTGGATTAAATCCTTTCCATGCAAAAAATCCCCATTGTTTGCGTTGTAATCCTGGTGGGATTTTTGACGCCATCATAGCGGTTTCAATCAGTAGCGTGCCTGAGCCACACATGGGGTCAAGCAATGGTTCATCACTCAGCCAACCTGAACGCATAATAATGGCGGCAGCAAGGGTTTCTTTTAATGGTGCTTGCCCTGTTTGCTGACGATAACCACGTTCATGTAAGCTATTGCCACTTAAATCTAAAGATAAGGTGACTCGGTTCTTATTTAAATACGCATGAAGTCGAATATCTGGATCTTGTTTAGCAACATTGGGGCGTTCGTTAGTATGGCGTAAAAAGTGATCAACAATAGCATCTTTGATCTTAAGTGCGCCATATTGACTATTGCGAATAAATTCATTAACGCCAACAAAGTTGATCACAAAAGCGTTATCGACCGCAAAAATATCTGTCCATTTAATATTAAATACACAAGAATAGAGATCTAAATCACTATAAATATCAAATTCAGCTATTGGCAACAAAATGCGTGAGGCTAAACGAGACCATAATAATGATTGATATAATGTTTTTTCATCAGCATCAAAATAAACTCCACCTTGGGTAATTTTACAGTTGGGTGAACCTATTTGTTCTAACTCTTTTTTTAATAACTCTTCAAGCCCGCGAGATGTGCTGGCAAATAGCGTTTTCATGTATAATCCACTTTACAATAAAATTGAAGGTATTATACCGACTAATTACAATAGTGGGAAATAAAGGCAACGCTTATATCTATTTTTTGTTAATCAAAATTTATTAGCTTTTGACAAAAGCGTTTAAACAAAAGGGTAAGTTATATATTTTGATTATGATTTTTTGTAGAATTAAATGCAAATTAGTTTTCATTGTCATAATAATTTTATATAAAAATATTATAAATTTAAAAGTTAAATAAAAATCTTAATATTAATTAACGATTATTATGGAAAGTAATCTAATTTTTGTTTATTACTGATGCGTAAAGTGAGAGCGGTAATCGCGATGATTAATGCAGAGCGGATCATTTGTTGATAACGATTTTGATACATAGATGACTTTAAACCATCTACAATTCCCGCCACTTTTTCATGATCTTGCTTGCGATCCCAATTAGTCGGTAAAACCATATCATGTAATAAGCTAATCGGCCCTAGGATTTCATCATCAAGATAAGTATATTTTTTTTCATCGTTGTCTAATTCATCTAAAATGGCCATGAGTAGCTCAATATCTTCAAACTCTTCGCATGTAATAATACCTAGCACATATAACAGTTTTAAACAAACTGAGGTGTCATTCAATGGTCCATTTTTACCCATTAACGAGGGGATAACAAATTTTATTGCGTGAGGTTCTTTCCGAAAGACTTTAAGAATTAATGTGTTGACATTATCATTGATTAATTTTATGGCAACAGTGAGCAAGCTGTGAATATCAGCTTGCTGGTTGAGTTTTTCTAATATCGTATCTTCTTGTAATATCGATTCTGGCATTAGGTGTTATGTAAATTGACGATTTTGCATTGTAGTATAAATTTCTTCAATTTGCTTAACAATAGAATTGTTAACATCAATCCCAGCGATTTGACAAAAAGCGTGTTTAACACCTTTTTCAGTAATGAGTTTTGCCAGTTCAACTGCTTGCTCATCATCACTATTACGATAGTTGAGAGCGGCTGCGATACCGATTAGTAAGTTAGTATTTTTAACTTGATACTCAAAAGTACCGAGTAATGGCTTAATTAAACGATCGCCAGCGCCTAATTTACGCATTGGCTGACGTCCAACACGTGAAGTATCATCATGTAAATACGGGTTTTCAAAGCGGTTTAAGATTTTTTCGATATAAGCCATGTGTTTTTGTTCATCAAAATTGTAACGTTTGATAAGGACTAAGCCGCTTTCTTCCATGGCTCCACGAACAATTAAACGAATTTTTTCGTTTAAAATTGCATCGCGAATGGTGCCAAAACCATAATAGAAACCTAAATAAGCCGTAATTGCATGACCCGTATTTAAGGTAAATAGTTTTCGTTCAACAAAAGCCATTAAATTGTCAACCGGTTGCATACCTGTAATGGTTGGAATCGGCCCCACAAACTGCGTTTCATCAACAATCCATTCTGAAAAAGTCTCTACAGTGACTTCTAAAATATCACCTGTTTTTGATGTTGCAGGTGGTACAATGCGATCCACCGCTGAATCGACAAAACCGATATGGGCATTTGTCCATTGATGAAGCTCTTTTGGTAGTGATTTGAAGATTTCTTGTTTAAATTGGCTAGTACCACGAACCATATTTTCACAAGCAATAATATTCAGTGGCTTGGTGTTGCCTTGTTGATGTCTTGCCATAATTCCTTGCGCAACACTTGAAGCAATGCGCGCTAAAATTTGCGGACCCACGGCGGTGGTGATTAAATCAACTTTGGTAATATAATCGATCACTTCACTTGAGGTGCTGTTAATTCCATCGACATTTTTGACTATTTCAGTGGTGGATTGTTCGCCAACAACATTGACTGGGTACTCACGGCGCTTAGCGATTGCAGTGATGATTTGTTCATTAATATCGGCAAATGTGACCTGTATACCAGCATCTGATAGTAATTTTCCAATAAAACCTCGCCCAATGTTACCTGCGCCAAAATGTAATGCTTGCATTATAATAATCCTTAATTAAATTTAATTTTAAAAGTGGTAATGGTTTCCCACTTGTTAAGTGGGAACGATAATTGTGGTATTAACTTAAAATAGCAAGTACCTCTTCAATACTTGTTGTGTTAACCAGTTTGGTAATAATGGCTTGATCATCAAGAGCATTAGTGAGTTTTGCAATGACATCAAGGTGTTCATTATTACGTGCAGCAATACCTATTACTATTTTCGCTTTGTCGTTGTCTTCTTCGCCAAATTGAACACCAGCTGGATATTGGCAAAATACGATGCCGGTTTTAATAACGTCATTTTTTGATTCAATAGTACCATGTGGAACAGCTATCGATTCTCCTAAATAAGTAGACGTTAATTTTTCACGTGCTAACATTGCGTCAATATAGGCTGGTGTAACATAACCATTATCGACCAATTTTTGCCCGGCAAAACGAATGGCTTCTTCTTTGTTTTTAGCGGTTAGCCCTAAAAAAATATTTTGTTCTGATAATTTAAATAGAGGTGCATTATCAGTGGATGGGTTGCTGCTAGGTATCGTTTCACTTGCTAAACTACTCGCTTGAGAACTTAAAAGATCCGCAACCAGTTGGCTATATAATTGACTGTCTAAAAAGTTAGTTAATGATATGTGATGTGCGTTTGGTGCATGTTGTTTGGCTTGATCGGTTAAGTCTTTATGCGTGATAACTATGTCAACATCATTAGGAAGGTTATTGATTGCTAAATTAGTGACCAAAATATCGAGATCGGCATCTTGTACTTTTTTGCGTAACACACCTGCTCCCATAGCACTAGAGCCCATTCCTGCATCACAAGCCACAATGATTTTTTTCACTTTAGCTAAGTCAAGTATTCCATTTGTAATACCTTTTGATTCGTTTTTCATTGCAGAAACATTCGATTTAGCATCTTCAAGACTTTTGTCTGTCTCTTTGGTTGTTTTTAATAAAATCGCAGAAACAATAAAAGTAACCGTAGTTGCAGCAATGACAGAAAAAATTACGCCAAGCATAGATGATTTTGGTGTGACAGCAAGAACGGCGATAATTGATCCGGGTGATGCAGGTGAGCTTAACCCCGCTCCAAATAATGTTAAAGTAAATACGCCTGTCATTCCACCTAAAATAACCGCAATAATAAGACGTGGATTCATTAATACATAGGGGAAGTAAATTTCATGGATCCCGCCAAAGAAGTGAATGATTGCGGCGCCACTGGCTGAACTTTTTGCTGATCCTTTACCAAAAAACATATAAGCGAGTAGTAAACCTAAGCCAGGGCCAGGGTTGGCTTCGATTAAAAAGAAAATAGATTGAGAATGTTCAGCCGCTTGTTGAATACCTAATGGTGAGAATATACCGTGGTTAATGGCATTATTTAAGAAAAGGATCTTAGCGGGTTCAATAATGATCGACGTTAAAGGTAATAAATTATGCTCAACTAAGAAATTAACGGCAATAGTTAATTTACCAGATGCAATAACGACAGCAGGACCAATTGCGAAAAAAGCAAGCAACGCAAGTAGCATACCGATAATACCCGCTGAGAAATTATTGACTAACATTTCAAAACCGCTTTTGATTTTACCGTCTACACTTTTATCAAATTGCTTTATTACCCAGCCAGCAAGAGGGCCGACGATCATAGCTCCTAAGAACATGGGAATATCTGAACCAACAATGACTCCCATTGTTGTGATTGCACCAACCACTGCACCTCGTTCACCGTGAACTAATTTACCACCAGTATAACCAATCAATAGTGGTAATAGGTAGGTAATCATCGGTCCAACTAGCTTGGCAATAGTTTCATTGGGGTACCAGCCTGTTGGAATAAAAATCGCAGTAATAAATCCCCAAGCAATAAACGCACCGATATTTGGCATTACCATATTACTTAAGAAACGCCCAAAGTTTTGAACTTTCAATTTGATATTTGAGGTTGTCATAATATTCATCTTTCCTTATTGATTGGTATAATCATTATGCAGTTATTGTAGAGGGATTTCGTTATTCGATTCATCAAAAAAAATTGATAAATGTGATGAATATCACATTGCTAATGCTATTCCATTTTTTATTTTTGTGATTAAGATCACATTTACTTGGTATAAAAAGCACAGTTTTAAGTCCAATAGACTAAAACGCATGTTTTCCTGAGAATTTTTTATAAAATAAGTGATCTTTGCCAAACTTGTTAACAAAGTCTTGCACCATGATAAAAAATCACTGAAAAACTTATTACATTAAACATTTTAGTGTTCGTTGATGTTATGTGAGAACTTTAGTTTTGATGACGATATCAAAACCATACCGTCAGTCCTCACATTTAATGTATTGGAATTTACTCCACGGTAACCGATTTAGCTAAATTTCTTGGTTGATCAACGTCGGTACCTTTAATTAATGCAACATGATAAGCGAGTAGTTGTGTGGGAACAGTGTAATAGATTGGTGCGGTAAGTTCTTCAATATGGGGTAGATTGATGATGTGCATGGTGTCATCACTGACAAAACCCGCATCTTGCTCGGCAAAGACATACAGTTGACCGCCACGCGCTCGTACTTCTTCGATATTGGATTTTAGTTTTTCTAGCATTTCGTTGGTGGGTGCCATCACAATCACTGGCATATCCGCATCAATTAATGCAAGAGGGCCATGTTTGAGTTCACCTGCAGCATAAGCTTCGGCGTGGATGTAAGAGATTTCTTTGAGTTTTAACGAAGCTTCCATAGCAATTGGATATTCATCGCCCCTCCCTAAGAATAACGCATGATGTTTATCAACAAATTGCTCTGCTAATTTTTTAATTTGTGGTTCAGACATAAGCACTTGTTCAATGCGGTTTGGCAAGGTTTGTAAGGAGTGGACAATTGCTTGCTCGGTGCTTTGTGCCATATTATTTAAACGTCCTAATTTTGCAACTAGTAGCAATAAAACCGTTAATTGTGTGGTAAAGGCTTTAGTTGATGCAACACCAATTTCAACCCCTGCTTTGGTTAATAAAACGAAATCGGCTTCACGCACGAGTGTGGATGCCGCTACATTACAGATGGCAAGGGTGCTTAAGTAATGGTTTTCTTTAGCCAACCGTAAGGCTGCGAGTGTATCTGCGGTTTCGCCTGATTGTGAAAGAGCAATAAATAGACTGTTTTTGCGACGGGCTGGGTTGCGGTAACGAAATTCTGAGGCAATTTCGACATCGCAAGGAATTCCTGCTAAGGCTTCAAACCAGTAGCGTGCTACCATACCAGCATTATAAGCGGTGCCACAGGCAACGATTTGCACATGCTCAACCTGCTTTAGTATGTTTTTTGCATTATCGCCTAGTTCTGATAACTCCACTTTACCATGCGCCATACGACCTTCAAGGGTATTTTTAATCGCATTAGGTTGTTCGTAGATCTCTTTTTGCATATAGTGACTATAGCCTGCTTTGTTACCCGCATCATATTTTGCATCAGATTCTATACGTGGCCTTGTTACTTCATGATGATTCTTGTCTAAGATTGTCACTGTGCGGTGTGTGATAAGTGCGGTATCACCTTCTTCCAAATAGATAAATTGGCGGGTGACGGGTAATAGCGCTAATTGATCTGATGCGATAAAGTTTTCGCCTACGCCACAACCAATAACTAAAGGACTGCCAGAGCGCGTTGCAACTAATATATCTGGGTTGCGCGTGTCCATAATGACTGTGCCATAAGCGCCTCGTAGTTGCGGGATAGCTTTTTGCACGGCGTCAAATAAGGAACAATCTTCGGTTGATATAATGTCATGAATTAAGTGGGCAATAACCTCGGTATCGGTTTCTGAACGGAATTGGTAGCCTTTGGCGATCAACTTTTCACGCAATGGCTCAAAATTTTCAATAATTCCATTATGCACGACAGCAATAAAGCCAGATACATGTGGGTGGGCGTTATGTTCAACTGGTTCACCATGGGTTGCCCATCGAGTATGCGCAATTCCGGTAGCTCCTTGTAGTGGATGTTTTGCAATGGCATCTTTTAGTGCTTGCACTTTGCCAACACGGCGAACGCGTTGCAGTTCGCAGTCTGATGAAATAATTGCCAGTCCTGCTGAGTCATAACCACGATATTCTAATCGTTTTAGACCTTCTAATAATATTTCAGCAACATCACGTTTGGCGATAGCTCCCACGATTCCACACATAGTTTATTCCTCGTTAGTTAACTTTGTAGGTCGTTTCCAACCAGCAAGTTGTTTTTGTTTAACTCGACTTACAACCAATTCGTTATCATTTACATTATTGGTAACGGTTGTGCCTGCTGCAATAGTTGCACCTTTACCCACTTTTACCGGTGCAATCAATTGTGTGTCAGAACCGACAAACACATCATCTTCAATAATAGTTCTAAATTTATTGGCGCCATCATAATTACAAGTGATAGTGCCTGCACCAATGTTGACATTACTGCCGATTTCGCTGTCCCCAAGGTAGCTTAAGTGCCCAGCTTTGGTGGCTTTGCCCAAATGCGCTTTTTTTAATTCAACAAAATTGCCGACATGGACTTGTTCGTCAAGTTGTGAGCCAGGTCGTAGGCGAGCAAAGGGTCCGATAGTACACTGTTTAGCGATAGTTGAATCTTCAATAATGCTATACGGGCTGATGTTTGAGTTATCATCAATCGTGCAATTTTTTAAGATACAGCCCGCACCAATAAATACGTTATTACCTAGTGTGACATTGCCTTCAATAATGACATTACAATCAATAGTGACATCTTTACCGTGCGAGAGTGTGCCTCGTAAGTCAAAGCGATTTGGATCAAGCAGTGTCACACCAGCGAGTAATAAGTGTTGAGCTTGCTGATGTTGATATCGTCGTTCTAACGTTGCCAATTGCAGGCGATTATTGACGCCTTCAACTTCAAATGGTTGTGTTGGGTGTGAGGTTAATATGTCATAACCATCTTGGTGTGCAAAAGCAATAATGTCGGTTAAGTAAAACTCTTGTTGCGCATTATTGTTGGTTAAACGAGATAACCAATTTTTCAATAATTTACCAGTAACGAGCATGATACCGGTGTTAATTTCATTGATTTTTTGTTGCTCAGGAGTAGCATCTTTTTGTTCCACAATGGCAACGACTTTGCCATTGTGACGTTCAATGCGTCCATATCCAGTTGGGTTATCGAGTATTACCGTCAATAACGCGATGCCTTGTTTTGGTTTGCTAGCAATTAAAGTTTGTAGCGTTTGAACTGATATAAGAGGTGTGTCACCATATAAAATTAAGATATCTTCATCATCTTGAATATAAGGGATAGCTTGTTGAACAGCATGGCCAGTACCGAGTTGTTCAGCTTGGTAAACCAGCTGCACATGTTGATCCTTGAGCGTTTCTTCAAGTTGTTCTTTGCCATGGCCATAAACAATATTGATGCGATTAGTATTAAGTTGTTGAACTGTATCAATAACATGTTGTAACATCGGCTTAGCGCCGATTTTATGTAAAACTTTAGGTAGGTTGGAATACATCCGTGTGCCTTTTCCTGCCGCCAAAATAATTGCACTCAGTTTTGGAGGTGAAATTGCCATAATCAGTTCCGGTCTGGTTAAATTAGCCTAATACTATAATCAAAGTTTTTAATGAAATCATCCCCAATCTTTTAATTTTTATCATAAAAAAAGTAATGTTGATATTTACCAATGAGTTTAACAAAAGAAGGAGGCAATGTTATGAATTCCGTGATGAAAGTTTTATTACTCTATACTACACATGAAAATCAGACATTTAAAATTATGCAACGCATAAAAACGCAACTTAATGGTAAATGTGATTGCGATGTTATTGAACTGCTACCCGATACTAACATCGATCTAAATCAATACCAAGCAGCTTTATTGGGTTGTTCGATTCGTTATGGGTTTTATAGCAAAGTGATGAAAGCGTTTATCGATAAGCATTATCAGCAATTAAATAATATGAAGTCTGGATTTTTTGGGGTAAATATGGTTGCGAGAAAACCCAATAAAAATACACCAGAAACAAATTTATATACCAAAAAGTTTTTAGCTAAAATAGCATGGAAACCAGCTTTTACTGCTGTTTTTGCTGGTGCGCTTTATTATCCACAATATAATTGGTTTGATCGCAATATGATCCGCTTTATTATGTGGTTAGGAAAAGGGGACACTGACGTAACAAAGCCGATGATTGAATATACTGATTGGACAAAGGTAGATGAGTTTGCCGAACAATTTTATACTTAAACACATAGTATTATGAAATACTCTTTATAAGTAAATCGATATTTTCTTAAAGTTATCAAGTGCTCAAGTTCTTTTAAATAAACTTTGTGATATAGATCAACATTTCTATTAAAAAGGTGTACAATACTGCGCCTATAGAATCTGTCTTCTAAGTGGAATTTTAATTGTGATTGAAAATTTAAGAAATATTGCCATTATTGCTCACGTTGACCATGGTAAAACGACTTTGGTTGATAAGTTATTAAAACAGTCAGGTACGTTAGATAATCTACGTGGTGACGATAACGAACGTATCATGGACTCTAATGCGCTTGAAAAAGAGCGTGGTATTACCATTTTAGCTAAAAATACCGCTATTGATTGGAATGGTTACCGAATTAATATCGTTGATACCCCAGGACATGCTGATTTTGGTGGTGAAGTGGAACGTGTTATGTCGATGGTTGATTCTGTGTTATTACTCGTTGATGCAATGGATGGACCAATGCCACAAACGCGTTTTGTAACGCAAAAAGCGTTTGCTTATGGTTTAAAACCGATTGTAGTTATCAATAAAGTCGATCGTCCAGGCGCACGCCCTGATTGGGTTGTTGATCAAGTGTTCGATCTGTTTGTTAATTTAGGGGCTACTGATGAACAGCTAGATTTTCCTATCGTTTATGCTTCAGCTTTAATGGGGATCGCCGGTTTAGATCATGAAAATATGGCTGAAGATATGACGCCATTATTTGAAGCGATTGTTAAATATGTTGAGCCTCCAAAAGTAGATTTAGACGGGCCATTCCAAATGCAAATTTCTCAACTTGATTATAATAATTATGTTGGTGTTATTGGTATTGGTCGTATTAAACGGGGTCGGGTTAAACCAAATCAACAAGTAACTATCGTTGATAGTGAAGGTAATAAACGAACTGGCAAAGTAGGGCAAGTTCTTGGCCATTTAGGACTACAACGTTATGAAGCTGAAGTTGCCGAAGCTGGCGATATTATTGCATTAACGGGCCTTGGTGAACTCGGTATCTCCGATACAATTTGTGATAATAGCTGCGTTGAAGTATTACCTGCGTTAACTGTTGATGAACCAACTGTAACTATGTTCTTTAATGTCAATAGCTCACCATTTGCGGGTAAAGAGGGTAAATATGTCACTTCTCGTCAAATTCTTGAGCGTTTAAATAAAGAGCTTGTCCATAATGTTGCACTTCGTGTTGAAGAAACGCCAGATCCCGATGCCTTTAGAGTCTCTGGTCGTGGTGAATTGCATTTGTCAGTACTGATCGAAAATATGCGCCGTGAAGGTTATGAGCTAGGGGTTTCTCGTCCTAAAGTTATCTTTAGAGAAATCGATGGTAAAAAACAAGAGCCATTCGAACAAGTTACGCTTGATATTGAAGAACAGCATCAAGGTTCTGTGATGGAAGCACTTGGTTTACGTAAAGGTGACCTAACAAACATGCTACCAGATGGTAAAGGTCGCGTACGTTTAGATTATGTCATTCCAAGCCGTGGTCTTATCGGTTTTAGAACTGAATTTATGACCATGACCTCAGGTACCGGTTTGCTTTATTCTACCTTTAGTCATTACGATGATGTTCGCCCAGGCGAAATTGGTCAACGTAATAATGGCGTAATGATTTCAAACGGTACAGGTAAAGCATTGGCTTATGCACTATATGGCTTGCAAGACCGTGGTAAATTATTCCTAGGTCATGGTGCCGAAGTTTATGAAGGTCAAATTATTGGTATTCATACTCGCTCAAACGATTTAACGGTTAACTGTCTAACCGGTAAAAAATTAACCAATATGCGAGCATCAGGTACCGATGAAGCAACAACACTTTCACCACCAATCAAAATGTCATTAGAACAAGCATTAGAGTTTATTGATGATGATGAATTAGTGGAAGTGACGCCATTATCTATCCGTTTACGTAAACGTCATTTAACCGAAAATGACCGTAAACGTGCGTTTAGAAGTGGTAATAAAGACTAATTAGTATTAATGCTATCGTAATACGAAAACCTCGCTATTTAGCGAGGTCAGATTGATGACAAACCTCGATATAATTCGGGGTTTATTTTTTTATTTAAACCATAAATAGGATTTTTAATTTGGATTTTATTAAATAAATTAAAAAATAGCCTAAAAAAACGTAACAAAAATAG
>NZ_LZHO01000018.1:0-3085 GCF_001690895.1 Gilliamella sp. Nev5-1
CCGCCGTGTGTCTCCCATGATTAAACTTGTCAGTATTCGGAGTTTGCATCGGGTTGGTAAGCCGGGATGGCCCCCTAGCCGAAACAGTGCTCTACCCCCAACAGTCATTCATGAGGCGCTACCTAAATAGCTTTCGGGGAGAACCAGCTATCTCCCGGTTTGATTGGCCTTTCACCCCCAGCCACAGGTCATCCGCTAATTTTTCAACATTAGTCGGTTCGGTCCTCCAGTTAGTGTTAACCAACCTTCAACCTGCCCATGGCTAGATCACCGGGTTTCGGGTCTATACCCTGCAACTTAACGCACAGTTAATACTCGGTTTCCCTTCGGCTCCCCTATTCGGTTAACCTCGCTACAGAATATAAGTCGCTGACCCATTATACAAAAGGTACGCAGTCACTATTACCCAACGGTAACAGCTCCCACTGATTGTACGTACACGGTTTCAGGGTCTATTTCACTCCCCTCCCGGGGTTCTTTTCGCCTTTCCCTCACGGTACTGGTTCACTATCGGTCAATCAGGAGTATTTAGCCTTGGAGGATGGTCCCCCCTTCTTCAGACAGGATATCACGTGTCCCGCCCTACTCTATAAGCTTCCACATCATGCATTTTCATGTACGGGACTTTCACCCTCTATCGTGCGACTTTCCAGACGCTTCCACTAATACATCATGCTACCCGCTTGGGCTACTCCCCTTTCGCTCGCCGCTACTTAGGGAATCTCGGTTGATTTCTTTTCCTCGGGGTACTTAGATGTTTCAGTTCTCCCGGTTCGCCTCATATAACTATGAATTCATTATATGATAGTGTAGTCACCTACACTGGGTTTCCCCATTCGGACATCAACGGCTATAGCGCCTTTTATCGGCTCACCGTCGCTTTTCGCAGATTAACACGTCCTTCTTCGCCTCTGATTGCCTAGGCATCCACCGTGTACGCTTAATTTCTTAACCTTACAACTCACAGTTGTCTTGGTTTTCAATTTACGCTTTTTTCTCTTTTTCACTTCAACACTTTTAGTTTAATCAACTTAACTCAACATTTATTAAATATATCATTAAACCAAAAATAAAAGCTTTACGTAAAAACGAGAACTCGTTTCTTTCAGCTTGTTCCTAATTGTTAAAGAGCTTTATCTTTCTATTCACTTATCTTTTAAACCAAGTAAATACAAACATAATTTTTCATCATCGAATAATAGAGATATCTTTAATGGTGGAGCTAAGCGGGATCGAACCGCTGGCCTCCTGCGTGCAAGGCAGGCGCTCTCCCAGCTGAGCTATAGCCCCATTGTCTCACTTCATCAACTAATCAAGCTAAAATCAGCTTAATAAGTAGAATTGGTGGGTCTGAGTGGACTTGAACCACCGACCTCACCCTTATCAGGGGTGCGCTCTAACCACCTGAGCTACAGACCCAATAAAGTGACTCTTTCTTCTAAACAAACAATCTGTGTGAACACTTACGAGCTCTTCGTAAGGAGGTGATCCAACCGCAGGTTCCCCTACGGTTACCTTGTTACGACTTCACCCCAGTCATGAACCACACCGTGGTAAACGCCCTCCCGAAGGTTAAGCTATCTACTTCTGGTGCAACCCACTCCCATGGTGTGACGGGCGGTGTGTACAAGGCCCGGGAACGTATTCACCGTGACATTCTGATTCACGATTACTAGCGATTCCGACTTCATGGAGTCGAGTTGCAGACTCCAATCCGGACTTAGACGTACTTTATGAGGTCCGCTTGCTCTCGCGAGGTCGCCTCCCTTTGTATACGCCATTGTAGCACGTGTGTAGCCCTGGTCGTAAGGGCCATGATGACTTGACGTCGTCCCCACCTTCCTCCGCTTTATCAACGGCAGTCTCCTTTGAGTTCCCGGCCAAACCGATGGCAACAAAGGATAAGGGTTGCGCTCGTTGCGGGACTTAACCCAACATTTCACAACACGAGCTGACGACAGCCATGCAGCACCTGTCTCACAGTTCCCGAAGGCACTCCCATATCTCTACAGGATTCTGTGGATGTCAAGACCAGGTAAGGTTCTTCGCGTTGCATCGAATTAAACCACATGCTCCACCGCTTGTGCGGGCCCCCGTCAATTCATTTGAGTTTTAACCTTGCGGCCGTACTCCCCAGGCGGTCGATTTATCGCGTTAGCTTCGGAGCCCATCACTCTAGGCAACAAACTCCAAATCGACATCGTTTACAGCGTGGACTACCAGGGTATCTAATCCTGTTTGCTCCCCACGCTTTCGCATCTCAGCGTCAGTATCTGTCCAGAAGGCCGCCTTCGCCACCGGTATTCCTCCACATCTCTACGCATTTCACCGCTACACGTGGAATTCTACCTTCCTCTACAATACTCTAGTTAACCAGTTTTAAGTGCAATTCCTAGGTTGAGCCCAGGGCTTTCACACCTAACTTAATTATCCGCCTACATGCCCTTTACGCCCAGTCATTCCGATTAACGCTCGCACCCTCCGTATTACCGCGGCTGCTGGCACGGAGTTAGCCGGTGCTTCTTCTGTAATTAACGTCAATTGTTGCACCTATTAGATACAACACCTTCCTCATCACCGAAAGTACTTTACAACCCGAAGGCCTTCTTCATACACGCGGCATGGCTGCATCAGGGTTCCCCCCATTGTGCAATATTCCCCACTGCTGCCTCCCGTAGGAGTCTGGACCGTGTCTCAGTTCCAGTGTGGCTGGCCATCCTCTCAGACCAGCTAGAGATCGTCGCCTAGGTGAGCCTTTACCCCACCTACTAGCTAATCCCATATGGGTTCATCAAATGGCGCATGGCCCAAAGGTCCCATGCTTTGGTCTCTCAACTTTATGCGGTATTAGCAGTCGTTTCCAACTGTTGTCCCCCTCCATTCGGCAGATCCCCATACTTTACTCACCCGTCCGCCACTCGTCATCAAGTGCAAGCACTCATGTTACCGTTCGACTTGCATGTGTTAAGCCTGCCGCCAGCGTTCAATCTGAGCCATGATCAAACTCTTCAATTTAAAGTTTGATGCTCAATAACTGTCTCTGACATATTCAAATGAATCTTCAGTGTCACTTATCAAGACTTAA
>NZ_LZHO01000019.1:0-9177 GCF_001690895.1 Gilliamella sp. Nev5-1
ATGAGCGTGACCATTGCGGACGGTTAACTGCCCGTATATTGCCTGATGGACAAAAGGTCACCTACCACTATGATGGATTTGGTCGACTCAATGAGGTGGACGATGGCAAATGGCCACTGGTATGGCAATACGACAAATGTGGACGCATCACGCAAGAGCACCAAGGCTTTAGTAGTCAATATTTTGATTATGACCAAGCAGGACGCTTATTTAGAATGCGCCTGCCTGATGGTAACATCTTAACCCACTATTACCGAGGTGATGAAGTCAGCCAAATCGACCTAAACGGCCAAACACTATCGACCCACCGCTGGCAGGAAGGCAATGAAATTGCCCGTAGCATGGGGCGATTTGGGGAACTCAATTGTCATCAGCAATTTGATAGCCGTGGTCGATTGCTTAAACAAAAAGTCAGGGTCAAAGACAGCCTGAATAAACCGATTGAACGTCATTACCAATATAATGTTGCCGGTGAGCTCACCCAAATGACCGACAACTACAAAGGGGTAAAAACCTTCACCCACGACTTAAAAAGCCGACTCAGTAGCGCTAGCCACCAACCTTATAACCAAGGACAGTTACCGGATGAGCTAAGCTATAAAGGCTATCATGAGCACTTTTATTTTGACGGAGCCGATAACTTACTGGGCAGTGAAAAGCCACTTGATGAATTAAAACACGCATCATCTACTGCCAAAACCCATGGCACCCCCCAAGCACCCTGCCCCCACAGCAACAAGCTCAAGGCTAACCGCTTATTGATTCAAGGTGACCGCCATTATCAGTACGACCAATACGGCAATGTGATTCGAGAGTTACGCGGTAAACGGCAACATACTGAACACCAATTTAAATGGAATGGGCAACATCAGCTTATTGAATTTAAAAAAATCCGCCACTACTGGGACGAAAACGACAAAGACTTTCATCAAACGGTAGAAACCGTACACTGTTATGAATATGACGCCTTTGGTCGCCGAATCAGCAAAACCGACATGCAAACGGGCGATAAAACGCTGTTCTTCTGGCAAGGTGAAAACCTTATTACGGAATGCCACGCCGATGATGCGGACTTTAGTGTAGAGGTAATCCGCAATGAACACACCAAAGCCCAAGACTACCGCTGCATCAGTTACATTTACGAGCCGGGCAGCACCGGCTTTAGGCCGATGGCGCAGTTAGTCGGTCGTGGACGAGGTGGGCAAATCTACTACTACCTCAACGACCAGCTCGGCACCCCGCAAGAGCTCATAACCGCGAATGGTGACATTGTCTGGAGTGGTGTTTACAAATCCTATGGCAACCTTGCCATAGAATACCGCACCGTACCACAAAACCTGCGCTTTCAAGGGCAGTATTTTGACGAGGAGTCAGGGTTACACTATAATCGCTACCGCTATTACGACCCGTACACCGCCCGCTACATCAGCCAAGACCCTATCGGACTGGCTGGCGGTGAAAACGCCTATAGCTACGTCTCCAATCCACTGGCTTGGATTGACCCATTGGGGTTGTCGGGGTTGTCGGATGAGTGTCCGGGAATAAAAAGTAATTCAAGCCCTAATGATTCAATTTTATTATTACCAAAACCAGGAAATACATCCAATCCAAGTAGTGGTGTGGGTGCGAATAGTGTTTTCAAAATTGATAATGCGCAACAAGGTAAAAAGCTTGGTAAACATGTTCAAGATTTCGGAGGTAATGCATCAAATGCAGTTGATCGGAAAAAAGTACTAGATAAAATACATGATATAGCTAATAACCCAGATAAAATTATACCTGGTACTTTTGCAGGGCAAGGTAAAAATGGAAATAGAGGAAATGTTTTCTTTAGGATAAAAGGCTCTGATGTCGTTATAACTAAACCAAATGGTTTTTTTATTACTATCATAAAAGATGGTGTAACAGAGAGCACTTCAGTAAAAAATGCCTTAAAAGGAGCTAATTGATATGTTTCAAACTATAGAAGAATGGTTTAGAAGTATTATTGGAAAAAAACTTAATGTTATTTACGGTCTTATATATATATATATAACTGAGGATATTAATCATCCGCAAGAATTACAAATTATTTTTGAAAATGAAATAACAAGAAAAATTAGTTGTGGTTCTGATGGTTCTATGCTAAGAATTGATAATTCACCTATGATTGAAAGTGACTTAGGGGAATATGGAAAACAATTAATTATGGATATATCTAACATTCCTGTTTTTCAGCAGGCTGTGGGTGAAAAATTAGAAAAACTTGAAGTTATTGAATCAAAAAGGGAACAATGCATTGTGGGTATTAATCTTAAATTTTCTAATTCTATAATTATTAATATATTAACTATAGGAGACGAAATTTCTTACTATACGAGTATTCCGTTATCTATAGTAGAAGATGAAGAACTAATTTTTTTACCAATTACGATTACAGATATTGATTAATCAAAGTGATTAAACCAGCAAAGTTAATCATCACCTACAATGCCTTTAGCTACCGTACCAGCAAAATAGTAAATGGTGAAACTAACAAATTTGTCAGGCAAAGCAGTAGGTTTCTTGCTAAAATCGATACTAGTATGGCAATACGACAATTGTGGGCACATTACGCAAGAGCACTAAGGCTTTAGTATATATAATGCACAAAGACAATCTTACCCATCTTTTACAAGGTGATGTTTTAGTGAAAGAATTGATTTCTAATGATAAAAGATTCAGGACTTGGCTTGAGATTAGCTTGCAAATTCAGGTTGATCCTTCATTTACTTTTGTAAAGGGGAGATTCGTAATGGATTGGGATGCCAATTTTTGCCTGAACATAAAAAAAAGATATGTGAAAAATCGGAAGCTAAATTTAAAGTTCGTCAAAATTCTTTTTTTATAGAAGATATTGAAAATGGATTTGATCCTTGCTACGAATGGGTTGGCAAATTTGAATATATCAATTCAATCGATGATTTATTTAGCTACCTAGCAAAAAATAATTTGAATTTGGATGATTTTGAGTTACCCACATGGGATAATGATTATCCATTGTAAAATTTATGTTTATGTAACAAGCATAATAATATCTATTATTACGACTGCATCAGTTACATTTACGAGCCGGTTAGCACCAGCTTTAGACCGATGGCCCAGTTAGTCGATCATGGACGGGGTGGACAAATCTACTACTACCTCAACGACTAGCTCGGCACCCTGCAAGAGCTCATAACGGCGAATGGTGACATTGTCTGGAGTGGTGTTTACAAATCCTATGGCAACCTTGCCATAGAATACCGCACCGTACCACAAAACCTGCGCTTTCAAGGGCAGTATTTTGACGAGGACAAATTTGTCTGGAACAAATTTGAACAATGCTTTAGCATTGGCCCTGTAAGGGTGAGTATCAGGATGATACGAATAATCAGGGTTACACTATAATCGCTACCGCTATTACGACCCGCACACAGGTCGCTACCTCAGCCAAGACCCTATCGGACTGGCTGGCGGTGAAAACGCCTATAGCTACGTTCCTGACCCACTGGCTTGGATTGACCCGTTGGGGTTGTCGGATGAGTGTCCGGGAATTAATAATACTAATGGCAATTCAAACTCTTCTGCTCACAATGCTGCTAGTTATGAAAAATTAAAATTAGATCTTAAGACAACCGAAGCAGCTAATAATGTTGTTGAAAGTCTTAGAGAAACAGGACAGTTACCTTCAAATTACGTAACTAAGAAACAGGCTGCTCAACAAGGTTGGTCTCCAGGTAAAGCATTAAATAATACAGTGCCAGGGGGACAAATTGGGGGGGATATTTTTCATAATACAACAGGAATATTACCTAATAGCTCAAATCGTGTTTGGTACGAAGCAGATATTGGAATAAACAATAAGATGTCTAGAAGTAATCAGTTAGAGACAAGGTTGTTATATTCGAATGATGGTTTACTATACATAACAACTGATCATTATTTAACTACCACTAAAATAGGAAAATGGAAATAGCTATGAAAAAAATAGTGTTAAATGGGGAAAATATTCACTCAGAATCTGATTTTCATAAACAAATAGCAACTTTATTAGGTTTTAGTCAATACTATGGTGAAAATCTAGATGCATTATGGGATTGCTTGAGTTATGACGTAGAACGCCCAGTTTTAATAATATGGAACAATTCAGATTGTTCCAAAAGGCAGCTAGGAGAAATGACATTTAATAATATTATAAAAATATTTCAATTAGTAAAGGAACAAGATATAGACTCAAATTTAACAGAAAAAATTAATTTTGAATTAAGATAATAAAGTGTGATGCAGGAAGTTAAACCCTATGGCGACTTAGCTATCGAATACCGCACCGTACCACAAAACCTGCGCTTTCAAGGGCAGTATTTTGACGAGGACAAATTTGTCTGGAACAAATTTGAACAATGCTTTAGCATTGGCCCTGAAAGGGTGAGTATCAGGATGATACGAATAATCAGGATTACACTATAATCGCTACCGCTATTACGACCCGTACACCGCCCGCTACATCAGCCAAGACCCTATCGGACTGGCTGGCGGTGAAAACGCCTATAGCTACGTCTCCAATCCACTGGCTTGGATTGACCCGTTGGGGTTAAACAGTTGTAAACTAGGTAAGGCATTAGAAGAAGCTGGTATCGTTCGCCCCGCCAATACCGCTGCTCATCATATTGTGCCCGTAGGTGCAAGAAACGCAGCGCCAGCACAAAAAATTTTAGAGAAATATGGTATTGATATTAACGGTGCTAAGAATGGTGTGTTTTTGCCAACTAAGGACAATAAAACGCTGCCAGGAATAAGGCATAACGGTCGCCATCCTAATGACTATATTAATGAAGTCAATAAGCGGCTTAGAAATGCAGATAAAATAGGTACTAAAGAGGCAATAGAAGCTGAATTACAAAACATCGCAAATATTTTATCAAATGCCGATCGTAACGCAAATTGGAAAACGATATTGAAACCATCATAAGCGCGTATTATTGCATTTAATCATAAATAAATTAATCAAATTGGAGAAAACACAATGAAATCAAAAACTTATTTATTGAATTCAGACTTGTCTGATTATAGTCATTTTATTGAAAATTGTCCTGAGGGACAAGAAGATATGCAGGGAAGAGCAATGGATAGGGCACTATATCATCGTTGGCAACCGTTTGGTGAAGAATACCAACCTGTGACTATGGAATTGTATCGTAATGATTATGGAAAAAAGAATTATCAGTTAGATATTAGTGGATTTACAGCTCCTTTTTATGTGTTAAGTGAAAGGGCTTTAGAGTCGTTAAGTGATATTTTTCTTCCGCGTGGGCAAGTTTTACCGATTATTACCGCAAGTAAAAGAAAGAAGTTCTGGGGCTACTTTCCGACTAATGTTTTAAAAGATTGCTTTAATAAAGAAAAATCAATTTATAAACAATGGCCAAATGGTTTAATGATAGAGCATGTAGTTTTAATTGCTGACAATATTACCGATGAATATTTATTTACTATAGAAGAAGATATCCGACGAGTTTTTGTGACAGAAAAGTTTAAACAACGAGTTGAAGAGGCAGGATTATTAGCGTTTACGTTTCAAGACCACTTTGTGGTTGAAACATCATAGTTTAATGCACTACACAACAAACTCAAGGCTAACCGCTTATTGATTCAAGGTGACCGCCATTATCAGTACGACCAATACGGCAATGTGATTCGAGAGTTACGCGGTAAACGGCAACATACTGAACACCAATTTAAATGGAATGGGCAACATCAGCTTATTGAATTTAAAAAAATCCGCCACTACTGGGATGAAAACGACAAAGACTTTCATCAAACGGTAGAAACCGTACACTGTTATGAATATGACGCCTTTGGTCGCCGAATCAGCAAAACCGACATGCAAACGGGCGATAAAACGCTGTTCTTCTGGCAAGGTGAAAACCTTATTACGGAATGCCACGCCGATGATGCGGACTTTAGTGTAGAGGTAATCCGCAATGAACACACCAAAGCCCAAGACTACCGCTGCATCAGTTACATTTACGAGCCGGGTAGCACCGGCTTTAGACCCATGGCGCAGTTAGTCGGTCGTGGACGAGGTGGGCAAATCTACTACTACCTCAACGACCAACTCGGCACCCCACAAGAGCTCATAACGGCGAATGGTGACATTGTCTGGAGTGGTGTTTACAAATCCTATGGCAACCTTGCCATAGAATACCGCACCGTACCACAAAACCTGCGCTTTCAAGGGCAGTATTTTGACGAAGAGTCAGGGTTACATTATAATCGCTACCGCTATTACGACCCGTACACCGCCCGCTACATCAGCCAAGACCCAATAGGACTGGCCGGTGGTGAAAATGCCTACCGCTACGTCCCCGACCCACTGGCTTGGATTGACCCGTTGGGGTTGTCGGATGAGTGTCCGGGGGTAAAGGCTAAAAAAGAAACGAATAGCACAAATACTGAAGGGCTAACTGGCGGTGCAGCTAGAGCTAAAAAATATTCAAAGAATTGGTCTACAGGAAATCTTAACAAAGTTATTGAAAAGTTTGCAGGCGTAAATCCAATAATAACTATAACTGAAAAAGGAAAAAGAATTTATACTATGGACAGGCCACACTAATTAGTACCAGTTTAATAAGGTCATTGTTATGATAACCAAAAAACAAAAGGAACCAACAATGACAAATCCCATTTCAAGAAGAGAAAAACGCAGTTTTAGTAATGAATTTAAAAAACAGAGGGTAATGTTATACCAAAATGGCAAAAAACGAGCGGATATTGTCACCGAATACGACCTGACTAAATCCGCATTAGATAAGTGGATTAAGCAATATCAAACCACTGGTGAGTTTACAGCTCAAGCTAATCGTCGTGCTCAAGAAAATGAGCTCATAGCCCTACGTAAAGAGAATAAGCGATTGTTAATGGAGAATGACATCCTAAAGCAAGCGGCGTTGATAATAGGACGAAAATCAAATTAATCACCGAGAATCAACATCGATATAGTTTACGTGCGTTATGTCGATGTTTACAAGTGTCAAGAAATAGCTTCTATTATCAACTACAATTAACCAGTAAAAAAACAGACAAAGAGCTTAGTAAAAAAGTGAAAGCGATATTTAACGATAACTATCAAGCCTATGGAACAAGGCGACTACAAGCAGAGCTTAGGGAGAAAAGCATACTATTATCCCGTCGCCGAATTGGTCGAATCATGCAAGAAAACGGATGAGTATCAAAATATACCTGTAAAAAATATTGTGCTAATACAGAACAAAGCAACGAATCAACAGTAAGTAAGCAACTTAATCGTGAGTTTACCGTAGGCCAACAACGAAAAGTGTTAGTGACTGATTTAACTTATGTGAGAGTAAAACAACAATGGCATTACCTTTGTGTGATTATTGATGTAAGCAATCGAGAAATCGTGGGACGAAGTGCTGGAAAACATAAAAATGCTCAACTGGTTATGGATGCTATCAGCCAAATCCCTATTAACTTAAATTCAGTTGAGTTATTTCATTCAGATAGAGGAAAAGAATTTGATAATCATCTACTTGATGAATGTTTAAAGGAATTTGGCATTGAGCGTTCATTAAGCCATAAGGGATGCCCTTATGATAATGCTGTTGCTGAAGCAACATTTAAAGCGGTGAAAACTGAATTTGTGTCAAACACGATTTTTGATTCACTTGAACAACTCAGGTTGCAATTTAATCACTATGTGGATTGGTTTAATTACAACAGGCTTCATTCGTCTTTAAATTACCAGTCACCCATTGAATATAAAATGAATCTATGACCTTATCTTTTTGGTACTAAAAAGTGTGGACATACCAGGTTTCGTCTATTATCTGCCCATAGGCATTATACTGGCATTCGTAGAGGGTGTCACCTAAGCTGCCGGTAAGGGCTATGGGTGTGCCGAGGTGGTCGTTTTGATACCAGTAGAGTTTGATGTTGTCTTGCTGCGCATTGCCATGCACCAGGGCTAATGGGCGGTAAGAGTCTGGCTCGTAAAGGTAGCTTTGCCAGTGTTTATCGTTATCCGTTTCAGCAATAAGTTTACTACCTTGCCACAAATTTGTCTGGAACAAATTTGAACAACGCTTTAGTGTTGGCCCTGCAAGGGTGAGTCTCATGGATGAGACGAATACATAAACTCGGTAGTTTTACCATCCACAGTTTTGCTAGTACGACGGTTAAAGGCATCATAAGTATAAGTGATGATAAGCCCTGTCGGTTTAATCACTTTGATAAGTCGATGCCGGCAGTCGTATTGATAGTGGGTAACCAGACTGTGGTTTTTCCCGCGCTTTTCGGCAATTAGGTTACCAAAGCGGTCATATTCAAAGTATTTATCACTAAAAAAGGTTAACCGGTTGCCTTTGGCGATATTGGCATGAAAAGGCATAGGGGCTAGCGCTTGGGTTTCACTGATTTTATTGCCCGTTGGGTCGTAATCAAACTGCTCGACTTTTTCAGCATGATGCTGCTCGGGATTGACCTCAGGATAAGTCACTGTGTGTAATTGACCGGCGTTATCATAACGGTAACGGCGTGGCTGATGTCCGGTGATTTCGGCAAGCTGTCCGTTAGGATTATAGTGATACTGCTGTTGCCAAATTGGCGTTGGCGAGGTCTGGGTGCTGATATCATAACCATGATAACGTTGATGGGCAATAAGTTGCCCTAGCGGGTCATACTGGTAACGGTTAACCAGCCCATTACCCTGACGGCGTTCATACTCTCGCCCTTGTTTATCCCAACGAAAAGCGGCTAATGGCTGGTGGTCGAGTGTCATCCCCAGTAGCTGACCCTGATTGTAATGATATTCTAACCATTGCCCATCGGGCAGTTTAGTGCCATTGAGTAAGCCGGTGATTTCATCGTAGCGATGGCGGATAGTCGCCCAGTTTTGGTGCTCGGCCGTTAAACGACCAACTTTATTATATTCCCATCCTAAAACCGATTGCCCATCGAGTATTTGTGTTAATAATCCATTCTGATTGTAACTATAGTGCTCTTTTATGCCATCAGCTAGCTCTTTTACGATGAGTTTTCCACGGCTATCACGTTGGTAGCGGGTAATGAGCGGTTTTTCATCATGTTGGTTACCATACTCGTGTTTTTCAATTAAATAGCCATTTAAATCGTAATGATAAGTGGTTTTTACCTCGTCAA
>NZ_LZHO01000020.1:0-1472 GCF_001690895.1 Gilliamella sp. Nev5-1
TAAAGCGACGTTGATTACAGCGACTATCACTCATAAAATCCATTGACCAACATTCACCTTGTTTATTGGGGGCTAATAACCTTTCCGGGCATCGTGGAGGAATGCGTTTTTTACGCTTTACCCTGAGATTAAGCTTTAATTCACAATACACCCGATATACCCGTTTATGATTCCATTGATAGCCGAGCTTTCTGATACGATTAAAACATTTAGGAAAGCCCCAGCGTAAATGCCGGTCTGTGATAGCATTCAACACCGAAACAATCACCGAATCATCCTGTAACTTAGCTTGATAATAGTAAGCACAACGGCTTAAACCAACAATGGCACAACTCATAGCAATAGTAACTGAATGATTTTGTTGTAGTTGCTGTGCCCACGTTTTACGTGCCCCTGTTGGCACTAAAGCTTTTTTATGATTTCTTCCTGAAGCTGAGATTTTAAACTGAGCTCAGCAAACATCTGTTTAAGTTTACGGTTTTCCGCCTCCAGCTCCTTTAAACGTTTGATGTCTGAAATTTCCATACCACCGTATTTATCACGCCATTTATAGAAAGTTGAATTACCCATGCCCTATTTACGACAGAGCTCCTTGACAGGAATACCCGCTTCAGCTTCTTTTAAAATAGCGACGATTTGATGTTCAGTCATTTTTTTCATCATTGAATCCTCTTTTACTTTTATCATAGAGAATTTCCTACTTTTTGGCTGTACTATTTTAGGGGGTAGCTACAGTATTGTTACTAAATCTTCATGTTAGTACATTAAGTGGTGCTGCAATTAAATTTCCATCTGGTGAATTTAATTTACCAGATTCTTATGCAAAAATGTTATTTAGAATGTCTAGCTTATTGCCATCGAATTTAGTTAATTTCGCTCAAGGGAAAGGGTACAGTGTATCTAGTGAATCAAGAGGTTTTATGTTCAATGCTGAGGCTGCTGAAATTGCAGACTTCTTTGAAATTGGAACTAGAGCGGCACAATTGAGATGATAAAAAAAATATTTTTGGGTTCTATTTCTAAAGACACATTGGATAATGGTAATTATCAATTTAATATAGAAAAAGATTTTATTTTGGATCATGAATCTTTAAATGAAGATTCATGGGCTATATCAGATGATAATTTAAGTATAGCAATATCAGATGGGGCGACAGAGTCATACGATTCCAAATTATGGGCAAAAATATTATGTCAAAAATTTGTTGGTAAAACTTTTTCATCATTTGACGAATATTTAATTTCAGCCGAGAAAGATTATGCGAAACAACATGATATTCATAATATGACTTGGACCCAAATTGAGGCTTATCAAAGGGGAAGTTTTGCCACTTTTATAGGTGTAAATTATAGTCAAATTAAAAATAGCTTAAAAATTACTTGTATTGGTGATAGTTGTATTTTTTTATTTAAAAAGTCCTCAAAAAACTATTTAAAAAGGAAAAGATCACGTGTGAAAAAAAAGACAAGGG
>NZ_LZHO01000021.1:0-981 GCF_001690895.1 Gilliamella sp. Nev5-1
GTAACTATCCCCTAAAATAGTACAGCCAAAAAGTAGAAAATTCTCTATGATAAAAGTAAAAGAGGATTTAATTATGAAAAAAATGACTGAACATCAAATCGTCGCTATTTTAAAAGAAGCTGAAGCCGGTATTCCTGTCAAGGAACTCTGTCGCAAATATGGCATGGGTAATTCAACTTTCTATAAGTGGCGAGAAAAATACGGCGGTATGGAAACGTCGGATATTAAACGCTTAAAGGAGCTGGAGGCTGAAAACTGCAAGCTTAAGCAGATGTTTGCCGAACTGAGCTTAAAATCCCAGCTTCAGGAAGAAATCATAAAAAAGCTTTAGTGCCAACAGGGGCACGTAAAACGTGGGCACAGCAACTACAACAAAATCATTCAGTTACTATTGCTATGAGTTGTGCCATTGTTGGTTTAAGCCGTTGTGCTTACTATTATCAAGCTAAGTTACAGGATGATTCGGTGATTGTTTCGGTGTTGAATGCTATCACAGACCGGCATTTACGCTGGGGCTTTCCTAAATGTTTTAATCGTATCAGAAAGCTCGGCTATCAATGGAATCATAAACGGGTATATCGGGTGTATTGTGAATTAAAGCTTAATCTCAGGGTAAAGCGTAAAAAACGCATTCCTCCACGATGCCCGGAAAGGTTATTAGCCCCCAATAAACAAGGTGAATGTTGGTCAATGGATTTTATGAGTGACAGTAGTCGTAATCAACGTCGCTTTAGGACATTCAATGTCATCGATGACTTTAATCGTGAGGCATTAGGTATTGATATTGGTGTGAGTTTACCCGCAGGTAGAGTGACTCGTTATTTGGATAAATTGGCGGAGTATCATGGTTATCCGTTAAAAATACGCGTCGATAATGGACCAGAATTTACAGGAAAAACCTTTATAAACTGGGCTAAATCACATGATATAGCCATTGATTATATCCAGCCCGGTAGCCCTTATGAAAATGGTTATATTGAA